>CAZEFP010000105.1:8135-8777 GCA_964511565.1 uncultured Planctomycetaceae bacterium | reverse complement strand
TGAAGGCGTACCTCGAGGGCCCCGCGCGCGAGCGCTTCCTCGCGTCGGTGGTCGAGCACCTCTTCGCCTACGCCCTCGGGCGGGACGTGGTCTTCAGCGACGACGAGGAGCTCGAGGCCATCGCCCGCCGGGCCGAGGCCGGCGGTGGGACAGGGCGCGCGCTCCTGCGGGCCATCGTGACCTCCCCATCCTTCAGGCGCTGACGAAGGTCTTTCTCGCGGCGCCGGCCGCGGATCACCACCCCAGGAGCCCCCTCTGGAGGCCCTCCTGGCGCCGCGTTCCTGTCTCGCATTGCCGACCGGGCCGTGCCGCCGCCCGCGGAGGAAAGGACCCCCCTCCGAATCCGCGGCCGTGGAGCTAGGATCGAGGGGCGCCCCCGGGCGTCCCCATCATGAGCCGAAAGTCCTGGCACCTCTCGCGACGCACCTTCCTGCGGGGAGCGGGCGTGGCGGTGACCATGCCCTACCTCCACGGCATGGAGCGGGCCGTGAAGGACTCGGTGAAGCTCGGGACCATCGCTCCGCCGCGGCGGCTCGCCTACGTGTACTTCCCGAACGGCGCGAGCTCGCCCCCGATGGACAACGCGGAGGCCATGGAGTGGAGCTGGCTGGAAACAGCCACGCGGCCGGACCAAAACGCCTA
>CAZEFP010000105.1:0-8125 GCA_964511565.1 uncultured Planctomycetaceae bacterium | reverse complement strand
CAAGCCGAATCTTGGGTTCGTACCATTTGGTTCGCCCGGTCGGGACCGGCGCCGAGTACCGCTTCAACAACGTGTCCAAGCCCCTGGAGAAGCACCGTGAGAACGTGAGCTTCCTGGGCGGCCTCTCCCACCCCCGCAGCCGCCAGCTCCTCGGTCACCTGGCCGGCGACACCTGGCTCACGGCGGGCGACCTGCGGGGCGACCGCTACCTGAACAACGAGTCCGTGGACCAGGTGGCCGCGCGCTCCCTGAAGAAGCACACGCGCATCCCGAGCCTCGTGCTCTCCACGGACGGCGGGGTGGGCTACAAGTCGCGCCTCTCGACCCTGTCCTTCGACTCCACCGGTCGGCCGATCCCGTCGGAGCACCGCCAGCGCGCGATCTTCGAGCGCTACTTCTCCGCGGGCGCCGGCACGAGCGCGGAGCGCCGCGAGAGCCTCGCGCGCGGCCGCAAGATCGTGGACCTCGTCCTCGAGGACAGCAAGCGCCTGCGCCGCCAGCTGGGCGGCGAGGACCAGGAGAAGATGGACGAGTACCTCTCGTCCCTGAACCGGGTCGAGGAGCAGGTGCGGCGCAACGAGGCGTGGCTCGACGTGCCCCTCAAGCCCTTCAGCGCTGACAACATCCAGCTCGACCCGAACCCGCGCACGGTGCCCAAGGACTACCTGCGCGCGACCTTCGACCTGATGGTGCTGGCCTTCCAGACCGACCTCACCCGCGTGGCCAGCTACATGATGGCGCGCGAGGACGGCATGGGCTTCGGGGACAGCTTCCCGAAGATCGCCCTCGGCATGAAGAAGGGCCACCACACCATCAGCCACGAGACCAACTGGAAGGAGTGGGGCACCTTCGACCGCTGGTACATGGAGCAGTTCACCTACTTCATCGACCGGCTGAAGGAGGTCACCGACGAGCACGGCTCGGTCCTCGACCGCACCCTGGTCATGTACGGCAGCTGCTGCAGCACCACCCACAACGCCCGCAACCTGCCCCTGGCCCTGGTCGGCGGCAAGGACCTGGGCGTGCGGCACGGCCGCTACGAGCGCTACGGCGAGGAGGTCCCCATGTCGAACCTCCTGCTCTCCACGCTCCACGCCGCCGGCGTCCGCGACGAGGCCTTCAGCGACAGCACCGGCCCCATCCCGGGCCTGGTGAGCTGAGGCACTGCGGAATGGGCCCCAAGGGGGACCCGGCCGGCCTCAGCTGCTGACCGCGCGGCCCGCCTCCACGTCCGCGCGGTACTCCGCGAGCACCTTGCCCAGGAGCGCCACGTCGGCCTCGAAGGTCTCCGGCGGCAGCGCCCCGAAGGAGAAGCGGAACCACCCGTGGTACGGCGACACGTAGGCGGGGTCCTTCGCATGGGGTCGGGCCATGTCGCAGTCCATCCCCTCGAGGATCGCCGCGCCGTGCTTGAAGAGGCGTCGGTTGAGCTCCTTGGCCTCGAGCCCCTCGGGCAGCTTCAGCCAGTGGTAGAAGCCGCCGTCCCCGGTGAACACGCCGAGCCCCATCTCGCGGAAGGCCGCGCCGTAGCGCTCGCGCTGGCGGCCGTAGTGAGCGGAGACCGCCTCCCGCGCCTTGGCGACCCGCGCGGGCTCAAGGAGCTCGGCCGCGTAGAGCTGCGACGGGTGACTCACGCCCCCCATGCCGAAGCTCGAGAAGTTGGAGAGCGTCTCGATGTTCGTGCGGCTGGCGATGACCCAGCCGATGCGGATCCCCGGGCACTGGAGCCCCTTGGTGCAGGCGCCGAGCAGGAACACGTTGCTGCTTGCGGGCGCCTTGCCGTAGCGGATCCCGCTCACGCCCTTGGCCGGGTGGAACATCTCGTAGGCCTCGTCGAGCAGGATGCCGTTCCCCGGCTGCTCGGCAAGCGCCATGAGCTCCTCGAGCTCGGCCCCGGCGCGCGTGTGGCCCGTGGGGTTGCCGGGGTTGCTGATGATCGGGAACACCCGGCCATCCGGGTCGGAGCCCGACCGCTCGAAGTACTCCGCGTTGGACGGGTGGAACCCGTTCTCCTCGGTGAAGGGCACGACCCGCCAGTCGATGCCGGCCCTCGTCATGATGTCGAGGTACGCCGGCCACTCCGCGTTGCCGATGCTCACCTGGATGTCCCGCTTGAGCAGCGAGAGCACCGTGAGGATGCCGGGCCGCCCGCCCGCGAAGACCATGACGTTCTCCGGCGTGATGCTCGACCCGTAGAACCCGTTGTAGTGCGCCGCGATCGCCTCGCGCAGCGCGGGGTGCCCCCACGCCTTCGGGTAGAAGCGGTCCTCGGCGGACACCTTGACCTCGCCCGGGAGCGGCGGCCCGCCCTCGAGCTGGGTGGTCAGCGGGAACCCCTGGGACCAGGGGTGGGTCCCCTCGGTCCCCATGAACTGCCCGAAGCTATCGCGGAACGCGTAGAGGGTCTCGTAGATCCCCATGGGCGGGCAATCGTCGGAGAGGAAGGAGTCGAAGGGCATGCGGAAGGCCTCGATGGAGGGCAGCGGGAGCGACCCGGGTCCACCGGATCTTCGCAAAGGCTAGCTACCCGGCCCCGCCGGGGCGATGCGGGGCTTCCCACCAATCGGCCCGCGACCCCGATGACCCACGGGCCTCGGGGCCCCGTCGGGCGGACGCCGCGACGGTCCTGAGGGTCGCCGACCACCATGAATTCGGTCGCGGGTGCCACCCCCACCGCCCCCGACCGTCCCACCGGGGGGGGCGCCCCCTCCCCTGGCCCACGCCCACGCTCAGGATGGAGGGCAGCGCTCCCCGCTGATCCGTTCGCTGGGCCATTCGCTGGGCCCCTTCGCTGGGCCCCTTCCTGGGCCAGCCCCTCGACCCCTCCCCCGTCTGCCACGCGGCGCCGCCCGCCCTTGTGGATAACTCGAATCCGGAGTCCCAAGTCCGTCCCCCGAATCACTGAATTTGCCGCCTGCGGGTGCGGCGACCCGCCTCGTGGGCCCTCCAGCCCCGATCTTGGGGCCGGGCCAGGGGCCCCCTCGTCCGCGGACACCTCCCTGATACCTTCCGGGTGATGGCGTCCCAGGAAGCCAATGCGTTGCGGCACGCGGGTGCCACGTGGGGTCCCCCGGGGTCCCACGAGGAGGCGGTGCTCGCGTGGGCCGCGCTCCAGGAGAGCGTGGAGCGCGTGCTCTTCGACGCCGCGGCCCTGGGGCCGATCCCCTGCCTCGCCCGGCTGGCCCTCGAGGACCTGGGCGACGCCAGGGAGCTCTGCTCCCTGGACGACGAGCCCCTCCATGGCCGCTGGGAGCGAGCCATCCGCCGCCAGATCCTCCGCTTCTCCACCCAGCCCCTCGCCCTCCAGGACCCCACCGTAGAGCCCTTCCTCACGAGCTGCACCACGGCCTTCGACCTGGAGCCGGACCGCGGCGAGGAGCTCATCCAGCGCTTCCACGGCCTCGGCGAGGCCCACCGCTTCGGCCTCTTCCTCCACCTCGAGGCCCGCGAGCCCTTCCGCTACCTCGCCCGACAGATCGAGACCAACCAGACCACCCGTCCCCTCACGCCCCCCGACGAGGCCCTGAGCGATCTCATGGCCCAGATGAGGTGAACGAGATGAAGTACGACTCCGGCCCCCCCACGGCGACTCTCGCCAACACGACCCACCGGCTGCGCCAGCTCCTCGGGACGCGCCCCGCCCGCGGGGCGAAGGACGAGCGCATCCGCGAACTCCACCGCGGGCTCCGCGCGTACGCCGAGCAGCACCCGAAGGCGTCGCACTACATGTTGGACCCCTCATTTGCCTGCGACGCAGTCTGGCAGTGTGGAATGGACCCTTTGGAGCCTTCACCCATGACCACGAAGGAAGTGTCCCACCGGGGGGCCCAAGAGCTGGTGGAGTTGAGGGATAATGTCGACTCCTACCTGTTGGCCAGCCTCATCGCGGTCCTCAACGGGGACCTGAAGCGCAGCCGCGACTGGATCAGGGAAGGGCTCTCGACCCAGGGGCAGCACGGCTACGCCGCAATGCTCTTGCTCCAAGAAGGGCTCAGCGAGCAACTTGATGGTCGACTGGACCGCTCCCTCGAGTCGTACCGCACCGCGACCGCAACCCCGGTGGCCGCTCCGCGGCGATCGGCGCTCGCGGCGGGAGCGTTCGCCGCGGCGGCCAGCGGTCGAGAAGGTGATCTCGACTGGTTTCTCCAGCGAATGGTGGATGAGGATCAGGAACATCAGCTGGCCGTACTGATGCGCGTTGCCAGGCTCCGGCAGCGTCGACTTGGCCAGGCCTCCGTCAGCCGTAGCTACCGCCTGATGCACCAACGCAGTTGCGACATCGGGGGTTCTTCCAAATGGGCACTCGAACTCGACCTGTCATGATCCAGCGATCCGACCACCACATTTCCGCGAGAGCGTCTATCGTTCCCGGGGGACCCGTCATGACGCTTCATATCTCAAGTCGCGCGAGACGCCAATGCTCGCTCGCACTGCTCTGCATCGCAGTGGCCGTCGTTGGGCAAAGCGATTCGGCCCTCGCTAGCCGCCCTGGACCGACGCCGTCCGCGTTGACCTCGCCAATGGGCGGTGGATCGGGTGGCCAGCCGATTCGCAGTCGGTTGAAGGGCATAGTCGAAACGCGACGAGGAATCGAAGGAACCACCCCGGGTTGACAGAAGTCAGAGTTCGATCTGATGCGGAGAATCCGACCTTACGTCTTGGTGGTCTGTGCATCGCTGCTCATCGCACTGACGGTTCATCGACTCGCCCAGTCTTACGGTGCTGCTGAGGGCACAGTAGTACTCAAGGACAGCCCTTCCTTAACCGGCGAGACCGTCGAACAGGGCGATTCCGACTGGTCCGAACTGGCAGAGGTGGAGGGTTCTGTCGAGGGGGTGAACTCCAGGGAGCCGATCCAGGCGGCCCAGCGAGGCGGCGCAGAGCCAGGTCTTGCTCCCGCGCCCGACGGCAACTTGGCTCCTGAAGTCGTCTTTACGATCAGGTTCCCTACCGCCAAGACCTTCCCGGCGAGAGTTGCACTCGAGCGCGAGGGCATTGCTCTCGACCGGCAATTCATGGTCGACGGAGCGAGCGTCAAGGCTCAACTCCCTGCTGGTGACTATGGCGCCTGGGTCGAATCCGAGTCCGGCATCCGCGGCCCCCGCCGTGAGTTGAGGATCGAGACTCGTATGCAGGAGGTCGAACTGGAGGCGCCCTCCTTGTTCGATGTCACGGTCTCTGCTGTTGACGCCGAGACCGGCACTCCGCTTCCTGGTATCGAGATCGTACTCACCCAACTTGATGTCGAGCGCGACGTCCCAAAGCCCCGGACGATCTCCGCTCGAACAGGGGCCACAGGTGTAGCTCGACTGAGCGATGTCACGGAGGGCACTTGGGAACTCGCCGGAAACTCAAGCGAGCGGTTCGCATTTCCTCTCGAATTGGACCTGCCTGCAGGTCAGCGAGAAGAGGCCGTCGAGCAGGGGCAGATCAGTCTCGCTCCAATGGAGATGTACCGTTTCACGGAACTTCGATTCCGTCTGGAGTACGACAACCCAGATCTGGACCCAACGGCCTACTTCATCTCGCATGGGAATAGCGAACGGATACCGTTCGACGCAGACGCCCAAGCGACGATTGCTCTGCAGGGTTTCCCGGAGTCAATCCCGGTCTTGCTCTACACAGCCGTTCCGCGTGAGCGATCCGAGCTGCGTTTCTTCTCCAGCAGACACATCCGAGACGGTGCTGAGTACGTCATTCGAGTTGGCGGAGAACAGACTCTTGAGGTGACGTTGGACCTAACAGCGGAGATCGCGGAGCAGTTCGCGGACGAAGACACGTGGATCTCCGTGAGCTTCCTCGATAATGGTGGTTTTGCCACCAGAGCTTCTGAGGCCGCCCGGGATTCCGGAATCTTCCGATTCGACACGGTCCACGGTCGTGAGGCGACGGTTGAATTTGGTGTCGGGGATACGACTTGGGCCGTCTTACCCGTCAGATTGAAGCCAGTAGGGATGTCCTCCTGCCTCCTTCGAGTCGAAGAGTCTCCGCTACAGATCGTCGTGCATGACGGGAGCGACCAACCTGTCGCGGGATTCACGATCAACACGATAGAGCAAGGAGCTCAGTCCGGGTGGTTCGGCTACGGCCTCACAGATGAGCGAGGCATTGCTCTCCACCCGAGATGGAGCGACGGCGAACTGCTCGTCGGGGGAGCCGGCGACCACGAAGGCAAGCACTACCTGATGGTCGATAGACCGGTGGACTTCAACCCCGTAAGACCTGGAGGGGCTTCCGCCCTGACGCGAGGGCAAGTCAGCATTTCCATCGCGCCATCTACGGCAACCTACATCGAGTCAATTGGGCAAGCAGAGTCCATGGAATGGGTGGACTATCGGATCGTCGGCCCCTACTCCGAAGAGTGTGCCCGTGTGCTGTACAGCAGCCCAGAGGGATTGACCCCCACCGTCGAATGGGTCGACGGCAGCCAGGCGATGGTCCACTTCGTTTCCACCGGCGGTCACTGGACCCCCACGCCGGTCTTCGAGCTCAAGCCGGGTCGTAACGAGGTGGAGGTGCACGACTCGGGGCAGCTCAACATCTCGTCCGAGGCGCTGCTCGATCGGGTGATGTCGGTCCGGTACGGCGTGCCCGTGAGCACCTGGCGGGCCCAGGACAACCTCGTCCAGCCGACCACCAAGAACGGCGTCCTGCGCTACCGCACTCCGGTCGGGGACTACGACGTGACCATGCCCGACGGCTCCGTCGAGCGCATCACCCTGACCAAGTTCCAGGAAGTCTCCGCCGGCATCTGAGGGCTGGCCGGGGCGGCGACGGGACTCGGGTCAGCGCCAGCCCATGCTGGAGAGGGCCTGCTCCCAGGCAGCGGCGGCCGCGGCGCGGTCGGCCTCCAGCTCGCTCACGCGGCTCGCGAGCGCCTCGGCCCGGGCGGCCTCCTGGCTCGCCCGGCTGGCGGCGGCGGCTGCGGCCTCCGCCTGGCGCTCGACTTCGCTCGCGCGCTGCTCGAGCTGCTGGCCGGCGGCCTGGAGCTGACCCTCGAGGAGCCCGGCGCGGGTGCGCTCGGTGGAGAGCGTCTCGCCGTGCTCCGACTGGAGCTGAATCACGAAGCCGGCGGCGCCCAGCAGGAGCACTCCGGCCGCCACGGCCGCTGCTCTCCCCCACCGGCGCGTGGAGGCCTCGCGGGCCTCGGAGGCGACGATGACGCGCTCGAGGCGCACGAGCTCGGCCCGGTGTTCCTCGCGGGCCACCTCCAGCGCCTCCTTGGCCTCTCGCCAGCCCTGGACGGCGAGCTCCACCTCGACCAGGGCGCCGCCCCGATCCTCGTCGGCGCCCGCCGCGCCCTGGGAGCGCTCCTCACCCGAGGGGCTGCTCCCCGCTGTCTCGGCTTCGGGCTCGGCCTCAGGTTCGACGTCGGGCTGGGCTTTGGATTCCGGGCCGTCGGGACCCTCAGCCGCGATGGGCTCGGGCTCGACCGCAGCGCCATCTTCACCGGCGCCACGGGGAGCCCTGTCCGTGATCAGCGACTCCCGCGCGAACTCCACCTCGTCGAGCTGGACCCCCGGCTGGAGCACCCCGTCGTCCGCGATCGTATGGGTGTTGAGGGTCCCCTTCCGGACGGCCGCGGCGAGCACCGCCTCGGGCAGGCCGGACTGCTCGGCGGCCTCGGCCAGGGAGATGGAGGGGGTCGCCGGCGCAGCCTCACGCTCCGCTCCCTGGGGCCGCGGGGCGGCCACCTTCTCCTGGAGCACCTCGAAGGGGTCGTAACTCATGCCATGAGCACGCCAAACCGAGGGGGGGCGATTCAAGGCTGAAGCACCAGTGCTCCATTTCGAGGCGAGCGCAGGCCCCACCCTGTTCCCGACGGAAGTCCCCCCTCACCTCGCCGAGGGCCCCCACCACCGCCAGACGGTGGCGCGCTTAGATGCCGAAGCAGGCCTTCGTGACACCGTTCCCAGGCCTTCTGAGCGCGGATTTTTCCTCCGTCACGCGCTCGCAAGCGGGTCGCTGTTGAGTTTGACGAGTGGAGGGACAGCCCTCCGCCACCGACTTCAACCCGAGCCTGGTTCGAGACCAGAGAACACACCCATGCCCCCCAGCAACCTACTCCAAATCACCGCCGCCGCTGGCATCGCGGCCGCCCTGTCCGCCTGCGCGGCGACTCCGA
>CAZEFP010000104.1:0-8862 GCA_964511565.1 uncultured Planctomycetaceae bacterium | reverse complement strand
CACCGTGGGGAGCTCGGCCCGGCTCGCGGCGAAGCGCCCGATGAGCCGCGCGCTCTCCAGGCGGGCCTGCTTGCCGATGTGGTCGAAGTGCGTGTTGATGACGCGGATGACCCGCCCTTCGTCCTCGCGGTCCGCCAGCTCGGCCCAGGTTGCGATACGGGTGAGCGCCGCGTCCCAGCCCACCGCCCCGAGCTTGTCCTCCGGCGCGAGCCGGAACGTACCCGCGGCGCGGACCGTGAAGCGCCGCCCGTCCACCAGGAGCGCGGTCCACTCACCGCGGTCGCC
The DNA here is from genome assembly GCA_964511565.1 of uncultured Planctomycetaceae bacterium. Taxonomy (GTDB): domain Bacteria; phylum Planctomycetota; class UBA1135; order UBA1135; genus Saltatorellus. Next base: position 8,577 of record CAZEFP010000104.1, on the reverse strand, counting down.
TCCATCTCGACCCTCGCCGATCACCAGGTGGTGCGGGAAGCGCGCGCGCACCTCGTCCACCTGGAAGCGGAGCGCCTCCTGCAGCCCGAGGACGTCGGGCCGGGCGGCCTCGAGGGTGCTGAGCGCGAGCTCGCGGCGCAGCGGCCAGGCGTGGGCCCCGTCCCGCGCCGTCCCGTAGCGGACGTTGGCCGTCAGCGTCCGGATCGCCGGAGGCGCCGGCACCGGGTCGTCCCCGGCTGCGAGGGGGACGAGGTGGGAGGCGAGCGCGAGCAGCACGAGGCCGCGGAGCGCGGTGGCAAATCGGGAGGTTGTCATCTCAGCGCCCCGGGAAGGCGAAGTTGGCGTACGCCAGCTCGGCGGAACCGAACCAACCGAAGCTCTCGTCGCGGAACTTCCGCCAGTGGGCCAGGAGCTTGCCGTACGCCGCGTCCCCGGCCGCCGCGTCCGAGAGCAGCTGCTCGGAGGCGTCGCGGGCCGCCGTCATGATCGAGTCGGCGAAGGGCCGGATGGTGATGTCCCTGGCCATGAGCTCGGCGAGGGCGCCGGGGTTCCGGGCGTCATAGCGGGTCTGCATGGTCCGCGCGGCCTCCTTCGAGGCGGCGCCGAGCACGGCCCGGTAGGACTCTGGCAGGCCCTCCCACTGGTCCTTGTTCACGTAGAAGGAGAGGTGCGGGCCGGGCTCCCACCACCCGGGGAAGTAGTAGTTCTTGGCCACCTCGTAGAAGCCGAGCTTCTGGTCGTCGTAGGGGCCGACCCACTCGGTGGCGTCGATGGCGCCGCGCTCGAGCGCCTGGTAGATCTCTCCGCCCGGAAGGCTCTTGACCGAGACGCCTAGCTCCGCCATCACCTTCCCGCCGAGGCCGGGGATGCGCATCTTCAGCCCCTGGAGGTCCTGGACCGAGCTGACCTCCTTGCGGAACCAGCCCCCCATCTGCGTACCGGTGTTGCCCCCCGCGAGCGCGACGCAGTTGAAGTCCGCGAGGACCTCACCGATGAGCTCGGCGCCCCCGGCCTCGTCGAGCCACGCTGACTGCTGCCGCGCGTTGAGGCCGAAGGGGACGCAGGTCTCGAACGCCAGCATCGGCGCCTTGCCGATGTAGTAGTAGCCCGCGGTCTGGCCCATGTGCACCGAGCCCTTCTGCACCGCGTCGAGCACCTCGAGGCCGGGGACGATCTCCCCCGCCTGGTAGGGGCGGATCCGGAACCGGCCGTCGGTCATGGCCGCGACCTGATCGCAGAAGACCTCTGCCGACCCGAACATGGCGTCGAGGGTGCTCGGGAAGCTCGACTGCATGCGCCACTGGATGCGCTTGCCGCCGGTGTGCACGGCCGGACCACCCTCGCTCCCGCCGCATGACGCGAGCGCGGCGCCCGCCGCTGCGCCGCCGATCAGGTCACGGCGCCGGAGGGTGGACGCGCGGTCTTGGTTGGTTGAGCTCATGGGCAGAGCATACGCCAGCGGCGCACGCTCGCCCCCGCTCGCTTCCCCTCGGCAGAGAGGAGGTCAGGAGCCCAGGGAGCGGAGCCCCCTCGCGCTCACTCGACCGTCATGATGAAGCGCTCCGAGCGGGCGACCCCGCCCGGCGCGGCCGCGTCACGGACCCACCACTGGCCCTCGAGCTTCAGCCCCAGGAGCTCGGGGGTCGTGGTCAGGGGGAAGCTCCAGGTGGCGTATCCCTCGCCGGGCCCCACGCCGTCCAGGACGATGGGCCCGCCCGGGAGGGGGAGGGTGCGGACCCCGATGGCCGCGGGGAACCCGCCCAGGTCCAGCACCCGCAGGCGCATGGCGCCGAAGGCCCCGCCGAGGCCGCCGGTGACGCCGACCCGGAAGTTGCCGGACCCGAGGAAGGGCGCGGGCGTGAGGATCAGCTCCGGAGCCAAACCGCCGCTGCCGGCCACCGCCCCGAGGCCCGTGGGCTCGGGGTTGGGGACCGCGCGCTCGAACCGCAGGGTCGGTCGGTCGAAGGGGAACGTCTCGGCCTCGACCCGGGGATCGGTGAGCGCGTGGAGGAACTCGGTGATGTCGTCCACCTCGGCCGGCGGGATGATCAGACCGTTCAGCACGGGGTCGAGGTTGTCGAAGCCCCCGCCGACGCCGGTGCCGTAGATCGCCACCGTGTCGCGCAGGTCCTGCATCTGGGGCGCGCCGTTGTGGAACCAGTGGTTCCGCAGCGCCACGTTACGGAGCGAGGGGGTCTTGAACTTGCCCTCGTCCCAGGGGTACCCGGTGACCGCCGCCCGGCCGATGTCCTCGGACGAGGGCCGAAGCGCGAGCGCGTGGTAGTTGCCGTTGGCGAACAGCGGCGGCGTGTGGCAAACGGCGCAGGCGGCGGTGGTCTCGAAGGCCACCATGCCCCGCTGCTGCTGGGCCGTGAGTGCCCCAGGGACGCCGCGCTGGAAGTCGTCCCAGGGGGTCTGGTCGGCGACCAGTGTGCGCTGATAGGTCGCCAGCGCGAAGGCGATCCGCACGGGCGTGATGTCGGCCGTCCCGAACGCCTGGGTGAACAGGTCGGGGTAGGTCGGGTGCGACTGGAGCGCGAACTGGACGTCCTGGGGCAGGTTGGTGGCGAGGGCCAGGGGCCGCGCCCCGGCGATCCGTGCCGAGAGGTCCGCGAACCCGCGGGCGGGCTCCGCCATCTCCACGTCCGAGAGCAGCGGCCCGAGGGACTGCGACTCGAGGGCGCCTCCGGAGGCGATGACCGTGGCGCCTGTCAGCGGGTCCGTGAACTTGCTCGTCGCCCGGCCGTCCCAGAACAGGTCCGGGAAGTAGCCCGCGGTGATGGGGCTCGGCGCGTAGCGGCCGGTGACCTGGGGCTCCAGCCCGAAGAGCGGCGAGGGCGAGAAGTGCCCGAAGCCGTCCGTGTTGACCACGCCCGGCGATCCGAACCCGTCGTCGGCGGTCCCGAAGAGACCGTCGGGTCCCGGGAAGCGGGTCCCCGGCCCGGAGCGGAGCTCTGCGCCCCCCACGGAGGGGATGTGGCAGGTGCCGCAGGCCATGGATCCGTCGCTGGAGAGCTGTTCGTCCCAGAACAGGATCTTGCCGAGGACCGCCTTCTCCGCCGTGATCGGGTTCTCCGGGGGCGCGATGGGGGGCGTCAGGTAGCCCTGGGCGGAGGCCGCGCCGGTGAGGGCGGTACCGAGAAGGAGCGAGGCGAGGTGCGTGCGGACAGCGAGGCTCATGACGTAATTCTACCGGGGTCTCCGGGGGAGAGGAGGCCACCGTGCATCCAGAGGAACGGAAGCGATCCCCGGTTCCCGGAAGTTGCGAGGCACCCTCATTTCGAGCCCGACACCGGCGCCTCCGCGCACTCCGAGGCGGGACGCCCCCCCCGGGAGTCCAGGAGCCCTGATCGACGGGGCGCGGGCGTCAGGCCTGCGCGGGCCCCTCGGGCAGCGGGAGTGGCGCTCCCCCACTTCGAGAATACTTGAGGGAGGGCCGCTCCACGAGGACGTAGCTGAGGCCTCCCAGGAGGATGGAGAGGGCGACCCCCACGAGGCCCACCCATTCACCCTGACCGCCCCGCGAGAGGGCGGCGGCGAGGGCCAGGGCCAGGGCGTGATAGAGGTAGACGCTGTAGCTGATCCGCCCTAGCGCGGTCAGGGGCCCGAAGGAGAGAGCCCGGCGAAGCGGCGCTCCGGGCGAGACGATGCACGCCATCAGGACGAGGGACCACAGCGCCGATTGGCCCAGGAACCACAGGTGAAAGCGACGGTGTGGAACCGCCTCGCCGAGCACCACCGACGCCACGCTCGGCGTGAGGAGGAGCATCCCGAGCGCGCCCATGCCCCCCGCCCAGGCGAGGGCCCGAGCTCCGCCCCCGTCGAGCGACGAGAGCCGGGGCCCGAGCACCGCCAGGAGGGAGCCCGTCAGGAAGACGGGCATGAAGGGCATGACGTTGGGCGTGAAGTCGGGGGCCCTGGCCGGATAGTCGGGCGGGAAGAGCCAGGAGAGGACGGCGATCCCGGCGACCAGCGCGACGGCCCTGGCGGGCACCCCGGGGAGGGCCGACAGGACCAGGCCGAGGGCGGGCAGCGAGAGGTAGAAGAGCACCTCGACCGGGACCGTCCAGAAGTGCGCCTCCCCCCGCAGGAAGACGAGGTGCTTCAGGGCCACCTCGGGGGAGAACTCGCCGAGGGCCGCGTAGACACCGAGGCACACCGCGAAGGCGGGCACGACCCGCAGCAGACGACGCCTGGCGAAGCGGCCCCAGCCGGCATCCTCGCCCCCGTCCGCACGGGCGAGGACCTGCGAGGTGAGGAGGAAGCTCGAGAGGATGAAGAAGAGGAACACGCCGCCGCGGCCGATCCCGCTGGCGTCCAGGCCCGGCAGGACGTCGTACCCCCCGTTGCTCGCGTGGGACAGCAGGACCATCAGCACGGCGATCCCGCGGAGTCCGTCGAGCGGTTCGGAGCGCTTCACGGCGGTCAGGGTACGCAGGAGGCGGCACCTGCGTACACTCCTCCGCTCCAGAGCGCCCCCAGACGACCATGGCCACCCCCAATCAAGACGCCCCCGCAGGCAACGACGCCGCTGACCACCGGAACTTCGTGGAGCTCGAGGTGGAGAAGGACATCGAGTCCGGCAGGTTCGGCGGGCGGGTGCTGACTCGCTTCCCACCCGAGCCCAACGGCTACCTGCACATCGGCCACGCCAAGGCCATCAGCACCAACTTCGGGATCGCCGCCCGGTACGGGGGCCAGACCAACCTCCGCTTCGACGACACCAACCCCGCGAAGGAGGACCAGGAGTACGTCGACGCGATCCGCGAGGACGTGAGCTGGCTCGGGTACGAGTGGAAGGGCGGCGAGCACTTCGCTTCCGACTACTTCGATCAGCTCTACGGGTTCGCCGAGCAGCTCATCGAGAAGGGGCTGGCCTACGTGTGCGACCTCGACGCCGAGCAGACGCGCGAGTACCGCGGGACGGCGACCGAGCCGGGTCGGAACAGCCCGAACCGGGACCGCTCCGTGGAGGAGAACCTGGACCTGTTCCGGCGCATGCGCGCGGGCGAGTTCGAGGACGGCGCGCGCACCCTGCGCGCCCGGATCGACATGGCGTCCCCGAACTTCAACATGCGGGATCCCGTCCTGTACCGCATCGCGCGGGCGCACCACCACCGCACGGGCGACGCGTGGTGCATCTACCCGATGTACGACTTCGCCCACGGGCAGTCGGACGCCATCGAGGGGATCACCCACTCGCTCTGCAGCCTCGAGTTCGAGAATCACCGCCCCCTGTACGAGTGGTTCCTCGAGCACATCGACGGGATCTCGAGCCCCCGCCAGATCGAGTTCGCGCGCCTGAACCCCACCTTCACGATCACCTCCAAGCGCAAGCTCCAGGTCCTGGTTGAGGGCGGACACGTGACCGGCTGGGACGACCCGCGCATGCCCACCATCCGCGGCCTGCGCCGTCGGGGCTACACCCCCGCCGCGATCCGCAGCTTCTGCGAGGGCGTGGGGGTCACCAAGTTCAACGCAACCCACGACCTTCACCTGCTCGAGAACGCCCTCCGCGAGGACCTGAACGAGCACGCCCTGCGGCGCATGGCGGTGCTCCGGCCCATCAAGGTCGTGATCACCAACCTCGCAGAGGACGAGGCGGTGGAGTGCTCGGCGGTCGACAACCCCCAGGTCGCGGACAGCACCACGCGACCGGTGTTCCTAACGCGCGAGATCTGGATCGACCAGGACGACTTCCGGGAGGACGCCCCCAAGAAGTTCTTCCGGCTCAGGCCAGAGGGACAGGTTCGCCTGCGCTTCGGTTACGTGATCCGCTGTGATGAGGTCATCAAGGGCTCGGACGGCGAGATCGCCGAGCTGCGCTGCACCTATGACCCGCGCACCGGCGGCGGGGTGACCCCCGAGGGCGAGAAGAAGGTCAAGGGCGTGATCCACTGGGTCAGCGCCAGGGATGCCGTGGATGCTCGCGTGCACCTCTACGACCACCTCTTCCAGGTCCCCCGCCCCGGCACGGATGGCCGCACCCTCGAGGAGGACCTGAACCCCAACTCCCTGGAGACCATCGAGCACGCCAAGCTGGAGCCGGCGCTCGGGGACGCCGAGGCGGGCGAGCGGTTCCAGTTCGAGCGCCTCGGGTACTTCATCCGCACCGAGGGGGACGGCGTGGAGTTCAACCGGGCCGTGACACTCCGGGACAGCTGGTCGAAGATCGAGAAGAAGGGCGGCTGAGGGGCGAGGAAGCCGGGAACAGGGAGCCCCTCGGGACTACAGTGTCCCCATGGGTCTCCAGCGCCGCCTGTCCCTCCCGCTTCTCCCCCTGCTGCTGCTCGGCTGCACCGGGGATGAGGGCGATCCCGCGCCCACGGAGGGCGGGGCGGGGGAGGTCCTGCCCGCCGCCCACGCCCTCCCGGTCCCCGCGCCCCGGGACCTCACCACCCGCGACGGTCTGCTCCAGGTCTCCTGGGCACCCATCGGCGGCGTCGTGCCCGTCAACGAGCACTTCGAGGCGCTCGTCACGGTGAGCCGCGCACCCTCGGGCGGGGCGGAGGGCGCCCCCATCGAGGACGCCGAGGTCTCGATGACCTGCTTCATGCCTGACCACGGCCACGGCATGCTGCGAGAGCCGAAGACTGAGCCCATGGGCCAAGGGGTGTACCGGGTGCGGGGACTGCTCCTGCACATGGGTGGCGACTGGTCGATCTCCATCAGCGCCTCCATCGACGGGGTCGCCTCCACCGCCGACGACTCGATCACCCTGTGATGCTCGAGGTTCACTCCGCCGCACGCCGCCGCGCCGCGCTGACAGCCGCTCTGGCCGCGGGCCTGCTGGCGCTGACGGCTTGCTCCGGCGAGGCGCCGCGACGGCCTGAGGTCGACGTCGCCTTCGAGTCGCCTGTGAGCGAAGCTGCGGCGCTGGCGGCCCTGCGCATGTCCCCCGTCCCGCCGGCCCCGGTGGACCCGACCAACCGAGTGGACGATGACCCCAGGGCCGCCGAGCTCGGCCGCCTGCTGTTCTACTCAACCGCCCTCTCCAAGGACGGCGACGTCTCCTGCGCCACGTGCCACATCCCGGAGGAGTCCTTCGTGGACGGCCGCCAGCTCGCCCTCGGCGTCCTGCCCCTCGAGCGGCACACCATGTCCCTCTGGAACCTCGCCCACCAGCGCTGGTACTTCTGGGACGGCCGCTCCGACAGCCTCTGGTCCCAGTCCCTCGTGCCCATCGAGGACCCACTGGAGCACGCCTTCACCCGCGCCGGGGTGGCCCACGCGGTGCACGGAGACGACCGACTCCGGCGGGGCTACGAGGAGGTCTTCGGCCCGCTCCCCCCCCTCGAGGACACCGGGCGCTTCCCCCCCGTCGCGCGACCGGTCCCGGCCAACGACCGCGCCCACCAGCTCGCGGACGAGCACGCGCGCGCGTCCCGGAAGGGCGCGGAGCACCACACCCACCTCTTCGGCAGCGGCTTCCGGCACCCCCACCAGCGGGCCTGGGACAAGATGGCCGCCGAGGACCAGGCGGCGGTCACCGAGGTCTTCGTCAACGTCGGCAAGGCCCTGGCCGCGTTCCAGCGGCGAATCGAGTCCAGGGACGCGCCCTTCGACCGGTTCGTCGAGGGCCTCCGAGAGGAGGACGCCACCAAGGTCGAGGCCCTGGACCCCGCCGCCGCGCGGGGCTTCGAGCTGTTCATCGGGGAAGCCCGCTGCATCTCATGCCACGGCGGGCCGCTCTTCACTGACCTCGAGTTCCACGACACCGGGGTCCCCGAGGTCCCGGGGGCTCCCGTGGACGACCCGGGCCGCTCGCGCGGGCTGGAGGCCCTGCGGGCCTCGGAGTTCGGCGTCCGCTCGGCCTGGTCCGACGACCCCGAGGGGCCCGCCGGCGTGAAGGTGGACTTCCTGCCGAGCGGCGGCCACGGCCATGGCCCGGGGGAGTTCAAGACCCCCTCCCTGCGCAGCGTCGCCGCCACCGGCCCCTACATGCACAATGGCGCCTTCCAGACCCTGGAGGAGGTCGTGTCGTTCTACGTCACCCGGGAGGGCGCCCGGAGGACCGGGACCACGGAGAAGATCCTCGTCCCGCTCGATCTGACCGCCGAGGACCAGGCCGACCTCGTGGCCTTCCTCCGCTCGCTCACCGGCTCTCCCCCTGACCTCGCGCGCCTCGGCCCGCCGACCCGATGACCGCCGACGAGGACCCCCTCCACCGCGACGCTCCGGACGTCGCGGCGCGCCCGCGCAGGAGCAGGGCGCCGAAGCTGAACCGCCAGCTCCACCGCATCGGCGCCCTCGTGTCCGCCCTGCCCGTCCTGATCGTCGTGGTCAGCGGCCTCTTCCTGCAGTTGAAGAAGGACTGGGCCTTCGTCCAGCCACCCACCGCGCACGGATCGAGCGGCACGCTCCAGGTGGACTGGGACACCATCCTCGCCGCGGCTGCGAGCGTCGAGGAGGCGGGCATCACGACCTGGGACGACGTGGATCGACTCGACGTCCGCCCCGCCAAGGGCATGCTCAAGGTGCGCGGGAAGAACCGGTGGGAGGTGCAGCTCGACGCCGCGACCGGCGAGGTGCTCCAGGCCAGCTACCGGCGCTCGGACCTCATCGAGTCCATCCACG
>CAZEFP010000103.1:0-8915 GCA_964511565.1 uncultured Planctomycetaceae bacterium | reverse complement strand
GGGGAGAAGCGCTTCGCCTCCGCGCGCCAGTTGAAGATTACCGAGCGGGGCGCGACCACGAGGGAGGGCCGACGGTCCTCGGTGTTCCTGGCCCGGTGCAGCAGGTAGGCGAGGATCTGCACGGTCTTGCCCAGGCCCATGTCGTCGGCGAGGCACCCGCCGAGGCCGAGATCACTGAGCTGCTTGAGCCAGCCCAGACCCTCGCGCTGGTAGGGGCGGAGCTCTCCCACGAAGGTCTCCGGCTCGTCCATGGGGACCGGGGAGGACGCCTCGCTCAGCAGGGAACGCAGGTCGGCGAAGGGCTCGTCCATCTCCACCGCGTCCAGGGTGGCCTGGCGCTCGAGCAGCGCCGAGAGGACCCAGCCCTGCTCCTTGCTGAAGCGGACCTTGCCGTCCTCGGTTTGGCCCACCTCCAGGAGCTTCCAGCGGGAGGCCCAGTCCTTGGGGAGCAGGCCGCGGGAGCCGTCGGGGAGGGTGACGAACTTGGCGCCGCGCTCCGCCGCTGCGAGGAGCGCGGGGAACGGGACCTCCTGGCCCTCGAAGGACACGTGCCCGTCCAGGTCGAACCAGTCGATCCCCGACTGGACCGAGGCCGCCGAGCCTGTGCTGGAGCGCACGCTCTTGCCGTCCGCCTCCACGTCCCACCCCTCCGAGAGCAGGCGGGCGATCATGAACTCGATGTCCTTGGCCGGCACCCGCGCGGTGGCGATCTCCTCCTCGGGGTCGAGCTTGCGGCTGCCGCCGGCGTCGAGGAATGTGCGCAGGGCGGCGCGCTCCCCCTCGAGGTCACGGGAGAAGACCTGGCCCGCCTCGTCCTCCAGGGACCAGCCGTAGGTGTCGGCCGCCACCTTCCGGGAGCCGTAGACGAAGGTGATGTCGGCCTCGAGCGTCTTCGAGCTCCCTTCCTCCTCATCGGGCAGGCGCACCACGAGGAGCGGGGTGACCTTGGGCCCGGTCTGGATGGAGCCGGGAGCCATGACCTGATTGCCGAGCTGGGCGAGGGCGCGCCGCAGGCGGGACTCGCCGCCGGCCGGGGTCTTGAGCTCACCGCGCTGACGAAGGACAGCGGTCACCGGCGCCGCCGCGAGGGGTTCGAGGCGGGAGAGGGCGCCGTTGATGATCACGTGGCCGTCGGCGGAGACCATGGCCACCTCCGACAGGTCGAGGTGCTCATCCCCGCGGTCGAGGTGCCCGGTGAGGATCAGCGGCTCGTCGTCCCCGCCGTCGCGGCCGAGGGAGAGGCGGACCTTCCAGGGGTGATCCAGCTCGTTGCGCAGGGGGGCGGGGAGGCTGCTCCCCTCGGGCTCCTCGGAGCTGGTGCGTTCCACGAACAGCCGCTCGGTGTCCACCAGGACGCGCATGGCGGCCTCGGTCCCGGGGCCCCCCAGGTGCCAGCTCTCGGGCGGGGCCTCGTAGCCGGTGACGGCGCGGCCGCGGCCGCCGGGGCCGTCGAGCAGGGCCACGATCTCGATGTCCTCGCTCCTGGACATCCGCACGTCGTCCCAGTCCTTGCGGCCGATCTCCAGGGCGGCGCCCCAGGAGCCGTCCGCCCGGCGTCGCCGCCGGCGGATGGAGATCGAGAAGCCAGCCGTGGCCCCGGGAGAGGGGATCTGTAGGGCGTACTCGATGCGCAGGAAGGCCTCTCGCTCCAGGGCCTCCCAGGGGCTCGCACCCTCCTCGACCCCTGCGGCCTCGACCACCGCATCCAGGAAGTCCCGGCGCTCGCGGTCGTCCTTGCGGACCTCGGTCCGCTCGGCGCGCCAGCCGCCCAGCCCCATCTGGCGTGCCGCGACCACCAGCGCCGCCCAGACGTGACGGCAGCCGCCCTCGATGGCGAAGCGGTCGCACGTACACTCCGCGTCCACGAGGCCGCCCCGACCCACGCGGACGAAGTAGGGCTCGTCCCGATCCGTGACGGTCACGGAGAACCCGCGGGTCTCCAGCTGGATCTCGCCCACGAGGTCGCGGCGGGCGAGGCCCTCGCCCCGGCCGCGCTCCACGCCCTTGAGGCCCCGGAGCATGGCCTGGCGGGTGTCCTGGACGATGGCCCTCAGCTCCTCTCCGAGGTCGAGGCTCTCCACGACCTCCGCCAGCGAGCCCTCGCCGCCCGCCGCCTCGGGCGAGGGGCTCGAGTCCTCGGGGGTCACGCCATCGCGTGAGTCCGAATCGGGGGTCACGCTGGCGTCGCCGGAGTCGCTGTTCATGGGTCTTCAGGCCTCGGTGAGGCCGGCCCCACATTCTGGACCCTGCGCTACCGCCGAACCATCAAGTTCCTTCTGGAACCAGAGAGCAAATTCGTCGGGGGCGCCGCGGCGTCTCAGCGCGACGCGGGTCTCCACAGGAGGTGAACGAACCAGCCGACGGCGAGCACTCCCACGCCGAGCATGGTGACCTGCGGTCGCGTCACCACGAGGTTACCCACGACGATGGCCGCGGCGAGCGCCGCGTAGGTCGCGGGGAAGAGCGGGAACCACAGGCTACGGAAGGGGCGGTTCGGGCCGAGCCTCTTGGCGAGGGAGATGAGCGCGAGGCCGGCGAGGCCATGGAAGATCCACTCGGCGAAGACCACCGCGCCGGTGAGCGTGTCCACGTGCTCCGCGTCGTAGGCGCTCCACGCGAGGTAGAGGAGCACCAGCACGCACTGGGTGACCAAAGCCACCACGGGCGCGCCGGTGCGCGGATGCATCCTGCCGAAGGCGCTCAGGAACAGGCCCTCCCGTGCCATGGCCACGTAGATGCCGGGCGTGGTGATGAGGGTCGCCACCAGGAAACCCAGGGCCGAGATCGCCATGGCGGCGGTGACGAAGGTGGCCCCCAGGTTGGCGCCCAGGGTGAGCTCCGCCATGCGGTTGGCCATGGGCTGGTCCCCATGGGCTGCCATGCCGCCGATGCCGAGGACGCGCAGGTAGGCGAGGTTGACCAGGAGGTAGATCAGGGCCACCCCGGCGACGCCCATGACGATCGCCCGCGGGAGGTTGCGCTCGGGGTCCTTGACCGCCGGGGCGATGTAGCTGATCAGCTGCCAGCCCCCGTACGAGAAGAGCACGCTCAGGGAGGCCCCGAGCATGCCGTCGACGAGGCCCGTGGAGGTGCGGTCGTCGGCGGCCACGGTCAACGACTCCGCGGGGTCCGCGAACAGGGCCAGGCCGAACACGATGAACGTGCCCACGGCGGCCACCTTCAGCAGCATGCAGAGGTTCTGGAACAGGGCCCCGCTCTTGAGCCCGGCGAGCCCGATCCCGGTGACGAGCAGGACGATGCCCGCGGCGACCGCGAGCTCGCCGGTGCCTCCCAGCCCGACGAGCTCGGCGACCTGCGCGGAGAAGAACCGAGCCACCAGGGCGCAGGCCCCGGTGGAGACCACCAGCAGGACGACCCAGGCGAACAGGAACGACGTGCAGGCGCCGAAGGCCTCCCGCAGGAAGACGTACCAGCCTCCGGTGTGGGGGAAGGCCGCGGACAGCTCGGCGAAGGTCATGGCGCCCGAGAGCGCGGCGAGGGCGCCGAGCCCCCACATGGTGAGGTAGGCGCCGGGCTCGGTGACCTCCCGGGCGATCTCGGGGGGCGTGAAGAAGATCCCGATCCCGAGGATCCCACCCATGACCAGCATGGTGGCGTCGAAGAGGCTGAGCTTGCGGGTCGTGGCGTCCGTCATGGCGTCAGGTGAGCAGGAACTCGAGGTCCTCGGGGCCGAGGTCGGAGAGGGTGGTGGCGGCGCCCTCGAGGGCGGTCCTCGCGAGGTCGGACTTGCGGTCCTGCAGCTCGACCACCCGGGCCTCGACGGTGCCCTCGGTGAGCACGCGGTAGACGTGCACCGGGCGGGTGCGTCCGATGCGGTGGGCGCGGTCCACGGCCTGGGCCTCGGCCGCCGGGTTCCACCACGGGTCCATCAGGAACACGTAGTCCGCGGCGGTCAGGTTGAGCCCGGCGCCGCCGGCCTTGAGGCTGATGAGGAACACGCAGCCGGCGGGTGCGGTCTGGAATCGCTCCACGACCGCGCCGCGGTCCCGCGTGGCGCCCTCCAGGACGTGGTAGGGGAGGCGCGCCGTCTCCAGTCGCGTGCGGATCAGCCCGAGGAGCCGGGTGAAGGACGAGAACACGATGGCCTTGCGGCCGCTCGCCACGAGCTCCTCCAGCATCGGCAGCAGGAGGTCGAGCTTGCCGGAGCCCTCGGCGACGAGGGAGGGATCCACGAGGCCAGGGTGGCAGGCGGCCTGGCGGAGCCGGGTGAGGGCCGAGAGCACGTGCATCTCGACCTCCCCGGGGTTCTCGAGGCGCTCCTTGCGGCGCTGCCCCTTGCTCTTGGAGAGCTCGCTGCGGAAGTACCTCGAGAGGTCCTCGTAGGTCGTTCGCTGGGCGTCCCCCATGGGCGCGCTGAGGACCTGCTCCACCTTGGGTGGGAGGTCGGGCAGCACGGCGTCCTTGGTGCGCCGGAAGAGGAACGGGCGCAGGGCCTTGGCCAGGAGGTCCTGGCCCTCCTCGGGGAGGGCGTGGCGCCCGCGGGGAGCGCCGAGGCTCGCGAAGGCTGCGTGGGCCCCGAGCATTCCCGGGTTGAGGAACTCCAGCTGGGACCAGAGGTCGCCCAGGTGGTTCTCCATGGGCGTGCCAGAGAGGGCGAGCCGGCGACGCGCTCGCAGGGCCCGGGCGGCGAGGGCGGTCTGGCTCCGCCGGGAGCGGATGGCCTGTGCCTCGTCGAGGACCAGCACGTCCAGCTCGGTCTCCTCGAGCCGGGTCACGTCCCGACGCAGGGTGCCGTAGGTCGTGATCAGGAGCGAACCGGGCCTGGCCTGCTCGAGCCGGGCCCAGCGGTCGGGGCCGGTGAAGTCCAGGGTCGGGAGCGTGGGGGCGAAGCGCGCGGCCTCGTGCAGCCAGTTGAACACCAGGGAGCGCGGCGCGACCACCATCGAGGGGCGCCCCTCGGTCCCGGGAGCGCGACTCAGCAGGTAGGCGAGGACCTGCACGGTCTTCCCCAGGCCCATCTCATCGGCGAGGCAGCCCGACAGCCCCACGCGGTCCAGGGACTGCATCCACCCCAGCCCCTCTCGCTGGTAGGGGCGCAGCTCACCGCGGAAGCCCGCGGGGGCGTCCACCGCCTCGGGGGAGCCGATGGTCCCCAGCTGCTCACGGAGCCGCGCGAAGGGCTCGTCCACCTCTGCGGCTCGCTGCTCGGCGAGCGCGGCCACCGCCCAGGCCTGGGAGCTGTCGAAGCGGAGACCCCCGTCGGTCGCCTTGCCCAGCGCGGCGAGCTTCCAGCGCTCGAGCCAGCGCTCGGGGAGGAGCCCGCGGGACCCGTCGCCGAGCTCCACGAAGCCCCGCTCGTTGCGCGCCGCGTCGAGGGCGACGGGGAAGGGGACCTCCTCGTCCCCGAAGGACACCCCGCCCACCAGGTCGAACCAGTCCACTCCCGAGCGCACGGAGAGGTGGACCGAACCCATGCCGCGCACCAGCTGGTCGCGGGCGGTGACCTGCCAGCCCTCGTCGACCAGGGCGCCGACCATGCCGAGGAAGCGTCCACCGGGGACCGTGGCGGCGGCGCCGGTGCCGCCGCCCGCGGGGCGGCCGCCGAGGTCCCGGAAGCGGCGGATGGCGGCGGCCTCGAAGAGCGGCTGGCGGGGGACGGACCGCCCGTCCAGCCCGGGCACCACCTTGGTGCGGTCGTCGGGCCGCACGCGGGTCCCCGAGTAGTCGAAGGTCACCTCGCACTCCACGCGCGCCTCGCCTTGGGCCTCGAGCGGAGCCTCGGCGCGCAGGCACGGCACCGGCCGCGCCGGCTCGGCGACCTCGGCCAGCCGGGGGCCCACGAGGGTGGCGGTCCCCGCGATCGCCGAGAGGCTCGGGGCCTCCTCGGCGGGGAGCTCGAGCGGTCCGGCCGAGAGTTCGATCACCACGGCCGTGGCCTCGCCCTTCGGGAGCAGCAGGAGCTGGCCCGACCCGCCGAGGACGCAGAGCCCGTCATGGGTCACGCGCGCGACCTCCTCCGCCCGGATGCGCTCCGCCCCATCCAGGACGAGGCTCGCGTGGACCCGCCAGAGCGCGCGGGACTCGTCCTCGGCTTCGAGCTCGAGCCCGACGCTCCGTTGCAGCTCGAGGTGCACCGGCGTGGGGGCGGCGTCCGCCCCGAGGGAGACCAGCAGCGGCGCGGCGGCGGCCGCTGCCTCAAGGAGGGGCCGCGCGACGTCCCGGGTGACGGCGGCCACGGTCACGGCGCGGTGGGTCGGGTCCTTGCGCCAGCCGGCATCACTGGCGCCGCTCGCGACGGCGGCGACCGCGGCGTGGGCGGGCCCGAGCAGAGAGAGGTCCACGTCACCGGCGTCGGCGCCGGAGAAGGGGATCGGCACCCAGTTCGCCGCCGGGCCGTCCCGCTGCACCTGGCACTCGAGGCGAGCTCCAAGCCCCTCACGTCGCTCGCCGAAGCGCAGCACGTATCGGACCTCGAGGGTGGAGGGGTCGGGAGCGCGCCACGGATCCAGGCGGCGTCCACCGCCGGCCTCGATCCGGTGGGTCACGCGCTCGAGCCGGGTGAGCCAGCGGGGTGCCGAGCGGTCCGGGGCCGGTGGGACCTTGTCCTCCTCGAGGGCCGAGAGCGCGGCCTCGAGCAAGGCGACCGTGTGGGGGCAGGTCCCGCGGCGCCGGAAGTCCGCGCAGGGGCACCGTGCCGAGCTCGGGTCCTCCCAGCGGAGCTCGACCCGGATCGCCTCGCCATCGTCGTCGCAGACCGCGGCGGCTCCGCGGCGGTCCACGGTGACGGCGGTGAGGTGGGCGCCCGCGACCAGGCGCCGTGCGCGCTCGCGGACTCGGGCCGTGGCGTCGCCCCGGAACTGAGCCAGGAAGCGCCGGGCCTGGGTCTGGACCGTGGCCCGGTCCGAGGGGCTGAGGGAGCGGGGGTCGGGGGACGCCATCGGCCAGAGTGTAGACGGAGGGCGCTCCGGTGCCGCGCGGCGCTCGGGCGCAGCCCCCAGGTGAGGTTCTTGTCCGGACCCCCCAGCAACCGGGGGACCTCGTTGCCCACGGATGGGGCCAGCCCTAGACTTGCAGGCCGCATTCCACCGCGGGGGCCCTGGGGCCGCCGTGACCCCATCTTCCGACGAGCCAGGAGCTCCACCCATGGCGAACCCCGCCGCGACCTCGAAGAAGCCGATGGCACTCGGCATGGTCGAAACCAAAGGACTGGTCGGTGCCATCGAGGCTGCCGACGCCATGGTCAAGGCCGCGATGGTCGACCTCAGCGGACACGAGCGTGTCTCGGCTGGCCTCGTGACGTTCTTCGTCCAGGGCGAGGTCGGCGCCGTCAAGGCCGCGACCGACGCCGGCGCCGCCGCCGCGCGGCGCGTTGGCGAGCTCGTCAGCGTGCACGTGATCCCGCGCCCGCACGACCAGCTGGCCAAGATCCTCCCGGAGATGCGTCCGACCTCGGGCGCCTCCAGCTGATCGACTCCGGGGGCCACCGCGGCCTCCCTGGACGATCTTGAAGGGCCTCGATCCGGACCTGCGCGCCCTCCAAGAGGTGCGCGATGCCGTCTCCCGCGCGAAAGCCGCGCAGGTGGTGGCGGCGTCGTGGACCCAGGAGCAGACGGATCGAGTCTGCGCCGCCATGGCGGCGGCCGCCGCGGCAGCCGCCCATGACCTCGCGCGGCTGGCCGTGGACGAGACGGGGATCGGGCGCGTCCACTACAAGATCCTCAAGAACCTCTTCGGTTCCGAGGGGGTCTGGGACTCCATCCGCGACGAGCGGACCGTGGGCTTCGTCAAGCGCGACGACCGGAGCGGCCTGCACGAGGTGGCGACGCCCGTGGGCGTGGTGGCAGGGATCGTCCCGACCACGAACCCGACGTCCACGACCATGTACAAGGCGCTGATCTCCGTGAAGGCGCGCAACGCGGTCGTGATCAGTCCCCATCCGCGAGCCAAGCGCTGCATCGCGGAGACCTGCGAGATCATCCGGCGCGCCATCGAACGCGCGGGCGGCCCGCCGGACCTGGTGGTCTGCCTGAACCACCCGACCATCGAGTCCACCGGGGCGCTGATGAAGCACCGCGACGTGGCCGTGATCCTCTCCACGGGCGGCAGCGGCCTCGTTCGAGCGGCCTACTCCAGCGGCAAGCCGGCCTACGGCGTGGGCCCGGGCAACGTGCCGTGCTACGTGGACCGCACCGCCGACCTGGGCAAAGCGGCGGAGGCGGTGGTGTCCAGCCAGAGCTTCGACAACGCGACGCTCTGTTGCTCGGAGCAGGCGCTGGTCCTGGATCGTCCGATCGCCCAGCGCTTCCTCGCAGAGATGCAGGCCCGCGGGGCGCACGTGGCCAGCGACGCGGAGCGGCGGCGCCTCGAGGCGTACTGCAACCGCGGCGGCCAGATGAACGCGGACATCGTCGGGCTCGACCCCTGGCGAGTGGCCGACCAGGCGGGTTTCCACGTGCCCCAGTCGACCACCGTGCTGCTCGCCTTCCAGGACGGCGTCGGCCGGGACCACCCGCTCTCCATCGAGATCCTCTGCCCGCTGCTGTCGGTGCACGTGGTGGACGGCTGGGAGGAGGGCTGCAAGGTCGCCAAGCAGCTGCTCCACTTCGGCGGGCTCGGGCACACCATGAGCGTCCACGCCATGGACCAGGGCGTGCTCGACTCGTTCTTCCTCCAGAAGCCGGCCAGCCGGATCGTCGCCAACGGTCCCTCGTCCATGGGGGCGGTGGGGTTCTCCACGAACCTCGTGCCGTCGTTCTCCCTGGGCTGCGGCCCCCAGGCGGGGAACATCACCAGCGACAACATCACCGCCCGGCACCTGGTCAACATCAAGCGGGTCGCGTTCCCCACGGGGGATTGGAAGGAGCGCGAGCGCAAGGCCCACGAGCGGGCCGCCGCCATGACGGGCGCCGGCATCCCGCGCGCTATGGGCAAGCCTGGCAGTCAGGCTCTAATCC
>CAZEFP010000102.1:0-8937 GCA_964511565.1 uncultured Planctomycetaceae bacterium | reverse complement strand
TCCACTGCCAGTACCACTCGGCGTAGGCGACGCCGTAGGGCGTGTCCTTGCGCGGGGTCCAGCCGGGGACGGCGTAGGGGCCCCAGTGCGCGCTGATCCCCACCTTCGAGTCCTCGAACCAGCGCGGGAGCGGGTGGGTGACCAGGGAGGCCCAGGTGGGTGCGAAGGGACCCTGGCGGATGACCGGCGCGAGCATCGGGTGCAGCCGCTCGATGACCGGGTCCTCCGTGGG
The DNA here is from genome assembly GCA_964511565.1 of uncultured Planctomycetaceae bacterium. Lineage (GTDB taxonomy): Bacteria > Planctomycetota > UBA1135 > UBA1135 > Saltatorellus. The sequence goes on along the minus strand of CAZEFP010000102.1, from coordinate 8,705 downwards.
GAGGCCGGTCTCGGCTCCGGGCCCCGGCTCCTGGATCGGGCTGGCGCACAGCGCCCCCTGGGGAGCCATCAGGCTCCCCAGCAGGAGAGCTGTCATGGCAGCGAGGCCTTCGGCGCGGAGTTCGAGGATGTTCATGGCGGGAGTGGGGACGGTCCGTCACCACCCTACCCCGAGTGCGCGAAGCCCTCAGGGTCAGAGCCGCGACTCGCCTCGATTGCGAAGCAGCGCCCCACTCCAAGGCGTCGACCTCCGCCGCCCGCGACCCGTGGCGGCCGGCAGCTCGGGCGAGGGAGACGCGGCGGCCGGTGCTATCCTCTCGGCTCCGGGCGCGACCCCGCGGCCAACCGCACCATGAGCACCGACCCTTCACCGTCCGCCAGCGTGTCCGCCGGACGGGCGGTGGCGCGCGCGCCCTGGAGGGCCATCCTCGTCATCGCCCTGGTCGGGGTGATGCTGAGGGGCCTCCTGCTGTGGCTCGTCCTCCCCCTCGACATCCAGTCCGACGAGGCGAACTACCTCTACCTGGCGCTCGCGAAGGAGCGGCTCGGGATCTACTACGACCAGCATCGCTACTTCTGGCCGCCGGGCTACCCGTGGCTGCTCTCCAAGTCGATCCACGCCTTCGGGATCGAGGGACTGAACGTGCTGCGAGCCTTCCAGGTGGCCCTCTCGGGCGTCATCGGGGTCACGACCATGCTGTTCGCGTGGCGTCTCTTCTCCCGCCGCGCGGCGATCATCGCCGGGGTGCTCTGGGCCCTGAACCTGCCCCTGGGCGCGTACACCCACTTCCTCTGGACGGAGACGGTGTTCCTCTCGCTGCTGCTGCCCGCGCTCTGGCACTTCGTCCGCGCGCTGGACCTCACGGACGAGGGCGATGACCTGGGCGCCACCCGGCGCCTGCTCCTGAGCGGCGTGCTGTTCGGAGTGGCCCTCTACATCAAGGAGTACGTCCTCTTCCTCGTCCCCATCCTCGCGGCCGTCGTGGCGCTCCGGTCCCGCAGCGAGGGGTGGCAGGAGGCGTTGCGGCGCGCTTCCCTGCCCGTCCTCGCGGTGGCCGTGGTCACGCTGCCGTGGACGCTGCGCAACCACGAGGTGTACGGGCGGACCGTCGTCGGGGGCGCGACCCTGGGCGAGAACGTCTTCGTGGGGCTGAACGCCCGCTCCATGAACTTCGACATCCTGCCCCTGCGCAAGCGCCGGGCGGACCTGGGCCTCCCGCAGATCGAGACCATGGCCAGAACCTCCTTCACGGAGGTCCCCGCGGGGTGGGTGCCTGTGGACCGGGACGGCAACGGTGAGATCGAGGTGCGGGACGCGGGCTGGGACCGTGAATTCGAGGCCATCCACGCCATCGACCGACACTCGACCCAGCTGCGCGAGGGCCTGGCCTTCGCCATGGAGCACCCCGGCTGGACCCTCCGGACGCGCCTCAAGAAGTGGAGCGAGCTGGTGACCCCGCTCTCGTTCTTCACGCGCCACCAGGCCATGGCCATGTACCCCGAAGGCAGCGCGGTGGCCGGCCCCATGCGCGCACCGATGGTCCTCTTCGCGCTCGCCATCTCCACGCTCACGATGCTGCTCGGGGCCGCCGGCTACTTCCTCACGCTCCAGCGGGGCCCCGGCCGAACGGTGTTCACCGTGCTCATCGGCTACGTGGTCCTGACCTCCCTGCTCGTGGCGATGTCCAGATTCCGGGTCCCGCTCGAGCCGATCCTGGTCGTGCTGACCGCGGGACTGCTGGCGCACGGGCTCAGGGACCGGTCGAGGCCGCGGGTCGTCGGCCTCGCGGCGACGCTCCTGGTCCTGGTGGGGCTGTGGTGGATCTCCTGGCCCGAGACGGTCGCGGCCGCCGAGATGGCCCTGGGGGTGACGCGATGAAGCCCCGCAGCTGGATGCCCCACGTGGCTCTCATGGCCATCGCGGCCGCCATGGCCCTCGTGGCCGGGGCGAAGCACACCTCCACCGAGGAGGCGCTGCGGATCGCGTTCGACGGGGAGGCCTCCACCGACGAGCGCCTCTGGGCGGCGCACCTGGCCGCGAACCGCGCCACCTCGCGAGACCCACGGCTCGGGGACGGCCTCGTGCGCGCGTTCCTCGCCGCGGAGGACGAGCGGTTGAGGGAGGGCGCCCTGACCATCGATCTGTGCCGCCACGCGATCCACCCCCCGGGCACCCGGCCGGACGCCGCGCCGCCGCTCCAGAGCGCCTACGTCTACGCCGCCCTTGAAGACGGCGAGTACACCCCCCACCGCGTGCGCTCCCGCGTGCTCTTCCGGCGGAAGGTCGGCGGCTCGTCCGTCGGGGGCATCCGTCGCATGGCCCTGCCCGAGGCCCGCTGGTTCATGGACAGCCTGCGGGGCACTCCGTTGCCGCCGCGCGCGGAGATCGACCGCTACCTGATCGAGCGCTCCCGGGAGCCGATCAACCTGCGGAAGCCCCGCTGAGGGCGACGCCTCCCGCGCGATGCGCCGCTCAGCGCGAGCGGTCCTCACCGAGGTTCCGTGGGAGGTGGTGACGCGCCCCCCGCTCGAACGGGGTCCAGAGCGCCGCGCGCTGCCCCATGGCCTTCACGGCACCGTTGGCCCAGGTGTTGCACGTTCGGAAGAGGTGGTAGCTCCCGCGCCCCTCGAAGAACCGGTCCGAGGTGCCATAGCCGGGCGCGGCCAGGAGGATGGGTTCGCCGGACCCGTCCAGCTCGAACCCGCGCTCCACGAACTCCACCAGGTCCTGATAGCGCTCGGGACCCAGGGAGACCCGGTGCACATGCTCACCCGCGACCGGGGGCCCGAAGTGGGCCGTCGCCCGCATGGCCGACCGAGTGGGCCAGAACGCGCCACGCAGGGCGACGCCCGCGGTGAGGTCGTCCCAGGTGGGCACCTCGAGGTAGAAGTCGTGATCGCCCCACCCGAAGGCCACGTACCCACCGGGGTGCGCGGGCACCTCCGGGGGGAGCCATCGGGACCAGTCGCGCTCGGGGCGGGTGGTCGGGAGCCAGACGGAGACGTGGACGCCGTTGGTCACCAGGTACACGTCTACCTCCCCTCCGTCGGGGTCCGCGTCCGGGTGTACGGGGATCCGCATCGCCACCTCGGCCGTGGCGAGGTAGAGGCCCACGAAGGCCAGCGCGAGGGCGAAGGCGCGGACCGACACCCTGAAGGCCCTACGCCCAGGGCCTGGGGCGGGCGGCGCAGGGTCGGGGGTTTCGGAGGGGGGCTCCATGGCGGGAGGTCGTGGACGAGCAGAGCGATATCCTTGGGCCATGGCGAGCCCCGACCCCTCTGAAATCGAAGCCTGGCACGAGGCCGGCCACGCCGTGATCGCCCACCTGCTCGGCGGGCGGATCGTCAGCGTGACCCTGGAGCCCGAGGAGGAGGGGTTCGGCGGCCGCTCCGCGATCCAGTGGAGCACCTCGGATGGCGCCTCCGTCGCGAGCCTCTCCGGCCGGGTGGCGCTCGCTGGCCCCATCGCCGAGGTCGAGCGCTTCGGCGGCCAGGACCTGGACGACGTCCACGTCCTCGCGGCCTGGGAGGCCGACTGGCGGGAGATCGAGCGCTGCGCCGCGGTCCTCGAACGCCAGCCCGACGGCCAGAAGCGCGTGGTGGAGGCATGGGCCCGGGAGGTCCGGACCATGCTGCTCGACCCTGGCGTCGAGGAGCTGGTGGCCCGGGTCGCGGACGCGCTCGACGCCCACGGGGAGCTGGACGAGACGCTCTTCGAGGACTGCCTGGGGTGAGGCGCGGGGCGAGCGGACTAGGATGCGGCCGTGCCCCCCGAGAAATACATCGTCGGAGCCGCGCTCGTCGCGATCCTGATCTTCGCCTTGGCCCTCCACGAGGCCGCCCACGCCGCCGTGGCCAACTGGTGTGGTGACGACACCGCCAAGCGCCTCGGCCGCGTGACGCTCAACCCGATCAAGAGCATCGACCCGGTGCTCACGATCCTGCTGCCGGGGATGCTCTTCTTCGTGCTCCCCGCGGTGCTGGACACCCCGCCCCTCATGTTCGGCGGCGCCAAGCCCGTGCCGGTCAACATGGGCCGGCTGCGGCACCCCTACCGGGACATGATGTGGGTCGCGCTCGCGGGCCCGGTGACGAACCTGATCCTGGCCTTCCTGGCCATGGTCGCCCTCAAGAGCCTCCTGGTCGCCGGGATCCTCGGGCCCCAGGACACGGGCACGAAGATCCTCATGGGCGCGGTGCAGTTCAACATCCTGCTGACCGTGTTCAACATGATCCCGATTCCACCCCTGGATGGCTCGCGGGTCCTGACCTTCCTCCTGCCCGATCGTCTCCGGGTGCCGTTCAACGCCCTCACCCCACTGGGGATCCCGATCCTCTTCGCCCTGCTCTTCTTCGTCCCGGGCGGGCAGGATGCCTTGCTCGGCGGGATGGGCGCCCTCTACGATTGGCTCGCCGGCGCGGTCGAGGGGATCTTCAGCCTCTTCGGCGGAGGCTGATTCCATGACGACCACCGAGATGAGCGACCCGGCCCAAGACGAGCCCGCCCAGCACGGCGAGGCCCCGGCGCCCGCCGCGGACCAGGGGCGCTCGCAGCGCACCGAGGACTTCACCGTGAAGCTCGAGGAGGTCTTCCAGGGCCCCCTCGACCTGCTCCTGCACCTCGTCAAGGAGCAGGAGGTGGAGATCCAGGACGTCCGCCTCGCCGACGTCGCCCAGTCCTACATGGACCACGTGCGGGCCCTCAAGGGCCTCGACATCGAGGTGGCGGGCGAGTTCCTGGTCATCGCCGCGACGCTCATGGCCATCAAGTCGCGCTCGCTGCTGCCCAGGGAGGAGGTCGAGCTCGAGGACGACCTCGACCCCCAGGACGAGCTGATCCAGCGCCTGATCGAGTACCGGCGCTTCAAGGGGGCGTCGGACGACCTCGAGGACCGCTTCCACCGCCGCACCCTCGAGCACGCCCGCGGGTACCGCCGCGAGGTCACCGACAACGAACCCGAGCGCAGCTACGACCTCGGCGAGGTCACCTCCTGGGACCTCCTGGCCACCTTCTCGCGCCTCATGCGGGAGACCCTCGCGGGTCGGCCCCACACCATCAAGGGCGACCCCCGGCCCCTCCGCTGGTACGTCCAGTCGATCGGGACCGCGGTCCGGAGTCGGCCGGGGGGCGCATCCCTCAGGGACCTCGTGGAGGCCATGGGCGACGTCCCCACCCGGGAGGGTCTGGTCGGGGCCTTCTGCGCGCTCCTCGAGCTGATGAAGATCGGCCTCGTCTCCGCCCAGCAGGGAAGCCAGGCCGAGGACATCACCCTCAAGTGGTCGGCCCCGGAGGACGGGGAGAGCGACCTGGACGAGTTGATCAAGGCCTCGCGCTTCATGGACGAGGACTCGGAGGAACTGGACCAGGCCCTCGATTCAGCCGACGGAGAGACGGGCGACGCCGCCGACCTCGAGGCCGCCGAGGCCAGCGACGGAGACCTCCAACCCGGGGACGAACCGGCCGCGAGCTCCGATCCAGAAGAGCACCTCCCTGCCGGCTCTCCGCCCTCCGCCGGCTGATAAGCTCCCGTCATCGCTCTGACCGAGCCGACGCCCCTTGAGGCGGAGTGGCGGAGCGACGATTCTCCCCTGCGCCTCGGCGCAGCCGAAACGAACCGTAGAACGCGAGGGCACCCTCGCACGCCCCCCCCACCACAAGATGAGCAGCCTCACCGAAACCTCCGACGCCACCTGGGACGCCGACGTCCTCGGCTCCGATCAGCCCGTACTCGTCGACTTCTGGGCGCCCTGGTGCGGCCCCTGCAAGGCCATGCTCCCCTACGTCGAGAAGCTCGCCGAGGAGTACGCCGGCAAGATCAAGGTCGTGAAGCTCAACACCCAGGACAACATGGAGACGGCCTCCAAGTACGGCATCACCTCCATCCCCACCTTCGTCGTCGTCAAGGGCGGCGAGGTGCAGGAGCAGGTGATCGGCGCGCTCAAGTACGACGGCCTCAAGGGCCTCGTCGACCCGCACGTCTGATGGGCCCGCGGCGCCCCGCGTCGCCCCCCCGGACCGACCATGCGCGTCGCCTTCCTCGGATCGCCGCCCTTCGCGACGCCGATCCTCCGCCGGCTCCTCGAGAGCTCCCACGAGGTCCTCGGCCTCGTCACGCCCCCCGATCGCCCCCGCGGTCGGGGGCGCGGTGTTTCTCGGTCCGAGCTGGCGCTGCTCGCCGACGCCGCGGGGCTCCCCGTCCTCCAGCCCGCCTCCACCAAGGACCCCGAGTTCGTGGCCGCGCTCGCCGCCCTCGGGGCCGACGCGCTCATGGTGGCGAGCTACGGCGAGATCCTGCGGTCGGAGATCCTGGAGCTGTGCCCCCACGGGGCCCTGAACGTGCACGGCTCTCTCCTGCCGCGCTGGCGCGGCGCCTCGCCGATCCAGCGCGCCGTCGCCGCCGGGGACCCCCACACCGGCGTCTCCATCCAGCGCATGGTGCTGGCCCTGGACGCCGGCGACGTGCTGCTCTCCCGCTCCACCCCCATCGGTTCCAAAGAGACCTCGGCCGACCTCTTCGACCGGCTCGCTGACCTCGGCGCCGACGCTGCGGTGGATGCCCTGGACCTGATCGAGGGGGGCGCCGCCCGATACGAACCCCAGGACGCCTCGCTCGTCACCCTCGCCCCCAAGCTGACGAAGGACGACGGCCGGATCGACTTCGACCGTGACCCCGAGGCCGTCGCCCGTCACGTGCGGGCCATGACCACCTGGCCCGGCGCCCGGACCCGGCTCCCCGACGGGCGCGACCTCGTGGTGCTCGAGGCGCTCCCCGTCGCGCCGGCCGAGGCCGCCGACGCGCTGGCCGGGACGGTCCTCCCCGGCCCTGGCCTCGTGGTCCAGGTGGCCGGGGGCGCGGTGCGCCTGCGGCGGCTCAAGCCTGCGGGGAAGGGCGCCATGGACGACAGCGCGTTCCTCAACGGCGCCCGCCTCTCGCCGGGTGAGCGCCTGGGCTGAGGCCCTCAATAGAGGCCCTGCACGGAAGCGCCCCGCAGCGGCCGGGCCGATGCGGGGCGCTCCCGATGGGGCCCGGAGGCCCCTCAGGCAAGCAGGATCACTGGAAGGTGACCGAGAGCCCGTCCGTGAAGTTGGACGTGGCGGAGCCGCCGACCGCGTCGCGGTACCAGGCCTGGAAGTTCCAGGTGTCCCCGGCGACAGCCGTCACGAAGCCCGTGGGCTGGGGGATCTGGGTCAGGTCGAGCGCGAGGCTGATCTGGCCCACGGCGTTCGCCTGCTGGATCTGCCCGGGGCCCACGTAGCGGCCGATGGAGCCGGAGAGGCAGAGGTTGCCCTGGCTGCCGCCCGGGTTCGCCGCGAAGCCCTGGGCCGTGCTGGCGAGGTAGAAGGCGAAGGAGTTCGCCGGCAGGTTCGCCGTGTTGAGGGTCAGGTTGTTGTCCAGGGCCACGTCGGAGCCGGTGCCGGTGGTGTTGGCGATGGAGCCCGTGGAGTTCGTGTTCGCCGTGCAGTACGACGTGCCGACGCCGCCGCCGCCCCCGCCGCTGCAACCGGAACCCCCGATCACCATCGAGTAGGAGTTGCAGTCGAAGTCCGGGTCGCTGATCCACAGCTCGACGCGGAGGAAGACGTTGAGCGGGCCGGTGCCGGCCGAGTTGTCGATCAGGAGGTTCTCGTCGTCGGAGGCCGACCCCCCGATGCCGAGGTTTCCGCCGCCGCACGCGTCGAAGGCGAAGATGTCGATGTCACCGACGGCCGTGGAGAACAGGACGTCGATCGACATGGTGCCGCCCGTGTCCACGCAGAAGGAGTACCAGTCCGGGTCCGACTTGGAGCACCAGAGGTTGCTGTACGTGCCGTCCGGCAGCGCCACGGCCGACGCGCAGTCGTCGTTCTCCTCGAGCTGGTCATCCTGGGCCGGGTCGCACGGATCCGCGCTGATCACGAACTGGCCGGGACCATTGTTACCGGCCCCCACCTGCCGCGAGCCGACACGCATGAGGTAGGACTGCCCCTGGACGGCCGAGAAGGCGAGGCGCGAGAGCCCCGTGGCGCCGCAGTTCGCCGCGGCGCAGTCGAGGAGCGTCAGAGAGCCACAGGAGGAGTTCGCGGTGTAGACCGCGATCCGGGTCTCGAAGGCGGTGTTGGTGCCGCAGGTCTCGAAGCGAACGAAGTTCGTGGAGGGGGCGGTCCACTCGTACCAGAGGTCCTTGCGAACCGGGAGGCCGTTGCAGTCGTTGACGCCGCTCGCGGTGGCCGACGAGTTGTCGAAGGAGAAGGTGTTGTAGCCGGCGATCGGCGTCGCGCCGCTGCAATCGTCGTTCGACTGCGCGCTGGCGAGGCCGGGGGCGATGAAGAGCAGGCTGGCTCCGATGAGGAGAGACTTCGCGTTCATGGTGGTTGGAGGCTTGAGGGAAGGGGGCGCGCCGCTCGCCGGAAGGGGGAAAGACAGGTGAGCCACGGGCGCCGGTGTGTTCTCCCCCCCATCATGTCAGGACTTTGTGATCTTGCAGGTGATTCGCCGGCGGCGCTGAGCGCTGGTCCAAGCACCAAGCCTTCAACGACCTCCGTGGCCGACCCCAGGGTGACGAACGAACCCGCAGAGCAGCCCCAGCCCGCCGGCCAGGAGTCCCATCATGAGAAGCGGGGTGCCGAAGGAGCCCGAGCGCCCCGCCAGCTCGGCCGTCGCCCAGGGCGCCACCGCTGAGCCCGCCACCGCCGCGGTCCCCGCGGCACCACGGATCGCGCCGTGG
>CAZEFP010000101.1:0-8962 GCA_964511565.1 uncultured Planctomycetaceae bacterium | reverse complement strand
CCCAGGTGGGCCGAGCCTCGGGGATGGAGCGAGCCCCCGGGAAGATGCCCTTTCCAGGGGCGCCCCTCGCCCCGCCCACGGACCCGCGCGGGGAAGGCGAGGGTGAGGAAGGTGAGGACCGGGCCGAGCGCGCCCGCTGGATCGAAGAGCTCCACCTCTCCGCCCCGGGCGTGGACTGGAGGGTCATCGAGCGGGCGAACCAGGCCGCGGAGCTCGAGCGGCGCAACGAGGCGGCCCTCGCGGACGGCGGCGGATCGCTGCCGTGGGTGTGGGACGAGGTGGGATCGAGGAACCAGGCGGGGCACACGCGCTGCGCCGCCCTCGGCGCCACCCGCGCCGACGGACGCTACCTCTACGTGGGCTCCGCGGGCGGGGGGCTCTGGCGCGGCCGCGAGGACGGGACCCAGTGGACGCCGCTCTCCGACAGCGTCTACGGGGGCGTGGACGACGTCGTGGCCATCGAGCCGTCCAACCTGGCGGACGACGACATCCTCGTCATGCGCCGGGGCAACTCGGTGCTGCGCAGCGCCGACTCCGGGCTCACCTGGCAGGCCCCCAGCGGCCTCGGCGGGGTGAACAGCGCGCGCCGCATGGTGCGGGCCGCCGACGCCTCGCAGACCATCTTCCTCCTCGCAAGCGCCAACATCCCCGGCGTCGGAGAGAGGAGCGCGCTGTTCGCGTCGGTGGACGGCGGCCAGAGCTTCGCGCTGCGCCATCACTTCGGGACCAGCTGGAGCGGGGACCTCTGGGTCCCGCGCACCTCTGCCCTCGGCGGCAGCGCGGTCTACGTCCTGCAGCGCGGGCGGATCTTCGTCAGCGTGGATGACGGCTTCAGCTTCGCCCCGGGGCTGGACGTGGACACCGCGGCGACGGCGGGCGACATCGTCGGCTCGGAGGCGGGCGGTCCTACCCTCTACGTCGCCCTGCGCCAGAGCAACGGCAGCTGGGACCTCCACCGCTCGGACGACGCCGGCCAGTCCTCGGTGTTCGTGCGGACCCTGAACAGCTTCTGGGGCAGCACCCAGTCCATGGCCGCCTTCGCCCATGACGCCTCCCGCCTCATCTACGGCGGGGTCGAGGCGTGGGTCTCCACCGACAGCGGCGCGTCCGCGTCGCGGATCAACACCTGGGGCTCGTACTACGGTGATCCCGCGAACCGACTCCACGCCGACATCCGCGGCATGAGTCCCCTGGTGGACCGGGACGCGCCGGGCGAGCCGGACCTGGTGTTCATCAACACCGACGGCGGCACCTACGTCACCGCCGACGGCGGCGCCACGGTCCAGAACCTGAGCCTCGAGGGGCTCGGCGTGGGCCAGTTCTACTCCACCCACACGTCCGTCCTCGACCCCCGACGCATCAGCGGCGGGACCCAGGACCAGGGGTACCAGGTCGGCCTCCTCGACGTCTCCGCCACGGGCCCCGGCCCCACCACCGACTTCGTCCAGCTCATCAGCGGGGACTACGGCCACCTGGTGAGCGGAGACGGCACCCACGACCTCGTCTACTCCACCTATCCGGGCTTCATCCTCGTCCAGGACGGAGAGATCAACCCGACCCTGCGGACCCTCGACTTCCCCACCGGCTCGAACCAGCTCTGGCTGCCGCCTGTGGTGGCGGACCCCAACGACGCCGACGAGTTCTTCTTCCTCGGAGAGCGGCTGTACCACTACGACCGCCCCATGGCGGCCTGGACCCCCTCCGTCTGGTCGACCCAGAACTTCGCCGCGGGCAGCAGCAGCTACCTCTCTGCCCTGGCCTTCGCCCCGTCGGATTCCACGCGGGCCTACGCCGCCACGAACACCGGGCGGCTCTACCACTCGAGTGACGGTGGCGTGACCTGGACCCTTGGCTCCACCGGCGGGCCGAACGCTCACTACTTCTACGGCTCCGCGCTCCTCGTGGACCCCCTCGACCCCGACCACGCCTTCGTGGCCGGGTCGGGGTACGGCAACCCCGCCGTGCGCGAGACCACGGACGGGGGCGCCACCTGGCAGGCGCGATCGGCCGGGCTGCCCAGCACCCTGGTGCACGACATCGCCTGGTCCCCCAGCGGGAACGGCGACCTCTTCGCCGCCGCCGAGGCCGGGGCCTTCCACTTCGACGCGGCGACGTCGACGTGGTCCAACGCCATGGGCACCGAGGCCCCCGCCACGAACTACTGGTCCGTGGAGACGGTCCCCTCCAGCCCTCGGGTCCGCTTCGGGACCTACGGCCGCGGCATCTGGGACCTGATCCTCCTGAACGGGGGCGAGCTCGGCCTCCGCATTTGCTCCCCCGCGGCCGCGAACGTGTCGGGGGTCCCCGCCGTGATCAGCGCCGTGGGGAGCCCCTTCGCCGCGGACAACGACCTGACCCTCGTGGCGAACGCCTTGCCGACGAACACCCTGGGCTTCTTCCTCGCCTCCCCCACCCAGGGCTTCATCCCGAACCCTGGCGGCTCGGTCGGCACCCTGTGCCTCGGCGGCCCCTTCGGCCGCTACCAGTCCCTGGCTCAGAACTCCGGGCTCCTGGGCAACATCGCGATCCCCGTGGACGTGACGGCCATCGCCCAGCCCACGGGACCCGTGGCGGGCCAGCCCGGCCAGACCTGGTTCTTCCAGGCGTGGTACCGCGACTCGGTGCTCTCCATCCCCACGTCCAACTTCACGGACGCCGTCGCGGTCCGGCTGCGCTAGGCGGCGGTCACAGGGCCGAGGACCTCGGCCAGCCCTTCCACGAGGCGCGCCACCTCGTCCGGGGTGTTGTAGTGGACGAGGCTCACGCGCACGACGCCGTCGCGCTCCATCAGCCCGAGGTCCCGGATCAGCCGGTAGGCGTAGAAGTGGCCGAACCGCACCGCGATGCCGCGCTCGTCCAGGAGCGGCGGGATCTCGCTCGCCGCGCGTCCCTCCACGGTGAACGAGACCGTCGGCACGCGCCGCTCGCTGGAGGGTGAGGGGTCGCCGACGATGGTGACGTCCGGGTGGGAGGCCAGGAACTGGAGCAGCGGCGCCACGAGGGCCTCCTCGTGGGCGGCGACCTGCTCGAAGGCGTCGTCCAGGGTCCCCGCGCCAGAGAGAGTCCCCAGGTACTCCGTGATCCCAGGGAGCGACGCCACCAGCTCGTAGTTGACGCCGCCTGGCTCGAACTTGCGCGGGAGTTCGTCCTCGCCCACGAAGAAGTGATTGATGCTCCCGGTCTCGAGCAGCACCTCGCGGCGGCCGAACATGATCCCCACGTGGGGCCCGTAGACCTTGTAGAGGCTCGCGAAGTAGAAGTCGACGCCAAGGCTCCGCACGTCCACCCGCCGATGAGGCGCGTAGGCCACGGCGTCCACGCAGGTCAGCGCCCCGGCCGCGCGGGCCAGCGCCGCACAGGCGCGGACGTCGGTGATGGAGCCGACGATGTTGGAGCAGTGGGTGAACGCCACCAGGCGAGTGCGTTCGGAGAGCAGGCCCGCAAGGTCGGCGGGGTGCAGCTCGCAGGTGCCCGGGCGGACCTGCCACTCGCGGACCACGATCCCGGTGGCCTCGAGCCGCCGCCACGCGCCCACGTTGGTCTCGTGGTCGACGTTGGTCACGATCACCTCGTCGCCCTCTTCCCAGCCCGGCCGCAGCGCCGCCGCCAGCTGATTGACCAGGGCGGTGGAGGACGCCCCGAAGATGATCTCCTCGGGCGTCGCGCCGAAGAGCGCCGCCGCCGCCGCGCGCCCCTCGGCCACCGCCGCGCTCGCGTCCATGGAGAGGGCGTAGCTGGCGCCCAACTGCACGGGGTGCCGCGTGAGGAAGCCATGGAGCCGATCGACGACCTGGCGGCAGGGGACGCTGCCGCCCGCGTTGTCCATCAGGACCCAAGGGGTCTCCAGGGCCGGGAACTGGGAGCGGACGTGGTCGAGGTCGAGCATCGGGGCCGGCGCGCGGGCCGGTGGGGTCAGCGAGGGAGGGGGCCGGGCTGAGCGCGGCCGATGCCCACAGGTTGACCTCGGCGGTGGCTGCCGTCACCCGTCTCTCGCCCCGGATCCGCGCTTCGGGGCCAGCACCGGCTCCGCGGCGCGCCCGCGCTCGCTAGACTCCCCGCCCGATGTCCCTGCTCACTCTCGAAGACGTCAAGAAGCACTTCGGCGCCCAGGAGGTGCTCCGCGGCGCCTCCCTGACCATCGACCCCGGCCAGAAGATCGGGATCGTCGGGCGCAACGGCGGCGGCAAGACCACGCTCTTCCGGATGATCGCCGGCGAGGAGACCCCCGACTGGGGCTCGGTCCGCGTCCGCAAGAAGGCCCGCCTGGGCGTCGTCCCCCAGCGCCCCAAGTTCGGAGAGGGGGAGACCGCGCGGGAGTACGTGGCCACCGGCCTCGACGAGCTTCACCGGACCATCGAGCGCTACGAGAAGTGCGCCGAGGAGATGGGCACCGCCGAGGGCGAGGAACTCGAGCGGCTGATGAGCGAGCACGACCGCCTCGGCGGCCGCATCGACCAGCTCGGCGGCTGGGACACGGAGAGGAAGGTGGAGACCGTCCTCGGCGGCATCGGCCTCCCCGAGACCCACTGGGATCGCGAGGCGCGCCTGCTCTCCGGCGGCGAGAAGAACCGCGTGGCGCTTGCCCGCGAGCTCATCGGCGGCCACGACCTCCTGCTCCTGGATGAGCCGACCAACCACCTGGACCTGGAGGGCATCGAGTGGCTGGAGCGGTACCTCAAGGACCTCCCCACCGGCGTCCTGATCGTCAGCCACGACCGCCGGCTCCTGACGAACTGCATCGACCGCATCGTCGAGCTCGAGCGCGGCCGGCTCGTGGCGTACGCGGGCAACTACCCCAAGTACCTCCAGCTCAAGGCGGAGAAGTTCGAGTCCGAGCAGCGCGCCTGGGAGCAGCAGCAGGAGCTCCTCCGCAAGGAGGAGTCCTTCATCAAGAAGCACATGGGGAGCCAGCGCACGGCCGAGGCCAAGGGTCGGGCCAAGAAGCTCTCCCACATCGAACGCCTCGAGAAGCCCCACCACGACGTCCGCCGGCCGCGCATCAAGGCGCCCGAGGCCGCGCGCGGCGGCGAGCGCGTCCTCCACACGGAGCGGCTGTTCGGTGGCTACGACGAGAACGTGCTGCTCGAGGACGTGGATATCCGCGTGGGCCGCGGCGAGCGCATCGGGATCGTCGGGCCGAACGGCGCCGGTAAGTCCACCCTCATGAAGATCATCGCGGGCAAGCTCGCGCCGCTCTCCGGCGAGGTGGTGCGCGGGCACGGGGCTCGGGTGGCCTACTACGACCAGGACACCTCCCACCTGCGGGACGACCACACGCCCCTCGAGGAGGTGCGGCGGCACTACCCGGAGATGACCGAGCAGGAGATCCGGAACCACCTGGCCCAGTTCCTGTTCCGCGGCGACGAGGTCGAGAAGGTCATCTCGACCCTGTCCGGCGGCGAGCGCGCGCGCCTCTCCCTCTCGCTGCTCGTCCTCACGAGCCCCTCCTGGTTCGCGCTCGACGAGCCCACCAACCACCTCGACCTCGCCAGCCGGACCTCCCTCGAGGAGATGCTCGGGGAGTTCCAGGGCGCCATCGTCTGCATCAGCCACGACCGGGAGTTCCTGGACGGCATCTGCAACAAGACCATCGAGGTGAGCGCGGAGGGCGTCGAGGAGTTCGACGGCAACTACTCGGCGTGGCGCGAGTTCAAGCTCGCCGAGCGCGACGCCGCCCAGGAGGAGAAGGCCCGGAAGGAGGCCGCTCAGCGCAAGGCCGCCCGCGAGCGTGAAGAGGCCGAGCGGCAGCGGAGCGGCGGCGAGGGGAAGAAGGGCAAGGGCGGCTCGAAGAAGAAGGGCGGCGGCAAGGGCCCGCGGAACCCCTACATGTTCGAGAAGCTCGAGAAGAAGATCATGGAGCTCGAGCAGGAGCTGGAGACGCTGAACGCCTCCATGGCCTCCGAGGAGGTCTACACCAACGCGGACAAGCTCCGGGACACCCAGTTCCGGATCGCGGAGGTCGAGGCCGACCTGGAGTCCTCCAACGAGGAGTGGCTCAACTGGGAGACGGCCTGAGGGCCGCGCCCGGCCGTCCTGGGCGCCCGAGGTCTCCAGATTCCCGCGCGGAGGACCGCCCGGGCCGCTAATCTCCCCGCCATGCAGACCTTCCTCGAAGAGATCCGCGCGGCCATCGCGGCCGAGACCGGGATCGAGAACCCGAAGCTGGAGACGCCCCGCGACCTCGCCATGGGCGACGTCGCCTTCCCGTGCTTCGTCCTGGCGAAGGAACGCAAGGCCGCTCCCCCGAAGATCGCGGCGGAGCTCGAGACCGCACTGAACGCACGGATGGAGCGGGTGACGGCCAAGGCCACAGGGCCCTACCTCAACTTCACCATCGAGCGCGGCGCGTTCGCGGAGACGGTGCTCACCGAGATCGCCGAGCACGGCCCCTGCTACGGCACCTCGGCGGAGGGCAGCGGCCAGAAGATCGTCATCGACTTCTCCTCCCCCAACATCGCCAAGCCCATGAGCGTGGGCCACCTGCGCTCGACCGTGATCGGCGCCGCGATCCAGCGCCTGCACGACGCCCTCGGCTACGAGACCGTAGGCATCAACCACATCGGCGACTGGGGCAGCCAGTTCGGCAAGCTCGTGGCGGCGGTCAATCGCTATGGCGACACCGTGGACCTCGAGGGGGAGCCCATCCCCGCGCTCCTCGCCCTCTATGTCCGCTACCACGAGGAGGAAGAGAACGACCCCTCCCTGGTGGAAGAGGCGCGCGAGGCCTTCCGCGAACTGGAGAGCGGCGTCGACGGCCCGGTCCGTCAGACGTGGAAGAAGCTCACCGAGCTCTCCCTGGAGGAGTTCGGCAAGATCTACTCGCGCCTCGGGGTCAGCTTCGACCTCATCCGCGGCGAGGCCTTCTACGAGCCCCACCTCGACGCCACGGTGGACCGCGTGGTCGAGTCCGGGGTCACCGAGGAGTCAGAGGGCGCGCTCGTCGTGGACCTCTCGTCCTTCGGCAAGATCCCCCCCTGCCTGCTGCGCAAGACCGACGGGACGACCCTCTACGCGACCCGCGACCTGGCCGCCGTCTTCCACCGCTGGGAGGAGTTCGGGTTCACCCGCGCGCTCTACGTGGTGGGCGGGGATCAGCGCCTGCACTTCCGCCAGCTCAAGCACGTGCTCGAGCGCATGGAGCTCGACTGGGAGCCCCGGGTGGAGCACGTGGACTTCGGCATGATGCGCCTCCCCGAGGGCAAGATGAGCACCCGCAAGGGCCGCGTCGTGTTCCTGGACGACGTGCTCGACGCCGCCGCCGCCGAGGCCGCCCGGGTCATCGCGGAGAAGAACCCCGACCTCGCGGACCAGGCCGCCATCGCCGAGACCGTGGGCGTGGGCGCGGTGGTCTTCAACGACCTCAAGCGGGAGCGAGTCAAGGACATCGACTTCCGGCTCGAGGAGGTGCTCAGCTTCGAGGGGGACACCGGCCCCTACGTGCAGTACACCCACGCGCGCCTGGCCTCGATCGAGCGCAAGGCCGGCGAGGTGGACGCGGCGCCGGACTGGAGCGTCCTGGGGAGCGCCGCCGGCATCCTGGGCCAGATGGGGCGCTTCCCCGAGGTCCTGCGCTCCGCGGCGCGGAACGCCGAGCCCTCCGAGCTCACGACCTTCGTGCTGACCCTCGCCCGGGAGGTCAACTCCTGGGTCGCCAAGGAGCGCGTCCTCGGCCAGGAGCCCGCCGTGACCGCCGCCCGCCTCGCCCTGGTGCAGGGCACCCGCCAGGTGATCGGCAACAGCCTTACCTTGCTCGGCGTGGGCGCCCCAGCCGAGATGTGAGGCGCTGCCCAGCGGGGTGGCCCCCTCGCGGCTCTCTCACATGAGCAGCGTCTTCTGCCTTGTTCCGAGCCGAAGGCGCAGATTGTCCATGGCGCTGGCGTGGATCTGGCAGACCCGACTCTCCGTCAGGTTGAGCATCTCGCCGATCTCGCGGAGGGTCAGGCCGCGCTCGTAGTACTGAACGAGGATGAGCCGCTCGCGGGGACTCACGGACTTTGTGAGTTCTTCGAACATGTCGCCTCGACTGACGGCCATGAGAGGTTCTTGGCTGCGCGGAGCAGGGAGGACATCGCTGACCTCGGCATCACTGTCATCCCCACCGAGCTTGGCCGAGAGGGAGGAAACCGTGCTGATATCGGCGTTCCGGATCTCTCTGGAGAATCGAGCGGAGTCCATCTCGAGCTGGTCGGCGAGCTCCAGGTGCGTCGGTTCCCGGCCGTTCAGGCCGGCGAGCCGCTGGGTCTCCTTCTCGATGCTGCTTGCACGCCGGCGAACAAGCCTGGGCACCCAGTCCTCGGTTCGAAGCTGATCGAGGATCGAGCCACGGATTCTGGACCCGCAGTAGGTCGAGAACTTGATGCCCCGGCTCGAATCGAAGCGCTTGATCGCATCCATGAGGCCGAAGAGGCCGGCGCTGGTCAGGTCGTCCAGCTCGATCGAGTTGGGCAGCGTCCGCAGCAGGCGCTCCGCGGCGCTCTTGACGAGGGGTAGATAGTGCTCGACGAGCTCATTTCGCCACTGCTCCGTTCTCTCCTCATCTCCAGCGTCCCGGGCCTCGTGGTAGCGCTGCCAAAGCGCCGTGGCAGACTGCTTGCGAGGCTCGGATGCAAGACTGCGGGGAGCTCGATCGCGTCTTGGAGAGGGCATGGCGCGGGGGGCGGCGCAACGCGACCGAGGGTGATCCGGGGTCGAGCGTGCGCGTCCTACGGGGTCGAGGTCGGAGTTCGCCGAGGTTCGCTTCTTGGTCAGGGGGGAATTGGGACGATTCATCAGGAATGGCTGGCAGGAGTGATGGGGGAAAAGGCGGTGAGGCGCAGCGCGCTCCTGTGAACGGATGAACGTCGCGATCAACCAGCGATGCGGCGCTGGAGGTGCGACTCTGCGACGGCGAAGTACCGCGCTTGGAGGAGATCTCGAAGCACCTTGAGGGCATCGAGGCTCACGGGCCCACTCGTAGGCATGA
>CAZEFP010000100.1:0-8989 GCA_964511565.1 uncultured Planctomycetaceae bacterium | reverse complement strand
CGAAGCGACCGCCAACACCGAGCCCATCGTCGTCGTCTCCGGCAGCGGCCCCGAGGAGCGCCTCGAGAAGGGCGCCCGGACGGTGCTGCGCGTCGGGGTGGGTCCCATCGGGCTGAACTGGACCGCGGAGATCGCGGACGAGCAGCCGCAGAAGACCTTCTTCGTGGACCGGCAGGTGAGCGGGCCCTTCAAGAGCTGGGTCCACCGCCACGAGGTCTCCACCAAGGGCCGCACGGAGTCGGTCCTCGCGGACCGGATCCGCTACCAGCTGCCCCTCGGTCCCCTGGGCCAGCTCTTCGGAGGCCCCATGGTCCGCGGCAAGCTTGAGCGGATGTTCGCGTGGCGGCACCGCGTGTTCGTCGGCGACCTCCGCGCCCATGCCGAGGCAAGCGAGGCGGGCTTCGAGGGGAAGACCATCGCGATCACGGGGGCGAGCGGGCTCGTGGGCTCCACCCTCGCCGCCTTCCTGCGCACCGGCGGGCACCGGGTCCTCGAGCTCGTCCGTCGCGCGCCCACGGCGCCCCACGAGGTGCGCTGGGACCCGGCGGGCGGGACGGTGGATACCGCGCGGCTCGAGGGCGTGGACGCCATCGTGCACCTCGCCGGCGAGTCCATCTTCGGGCTGCGCTGGACCGACGAGAAGAAGGAGCGCATCGCCCGGAGTCGAGTCGTCGGCACCCGGACCCTGGTGGACGCGATCGGACGCATGGAGGAGCCGCCCGGAGTGCTTGTGGCCGCGTCAGCCATCGGGTGGTACGGGGACCGGGGGGACGAGGAGCTCCCCGAGACGGCGGCGCGCGGGGAGGGCTTCCTGGCCGACACCTGCGCGGACTGGGAGGGGGAGGTGGACCGCCTCCGACCGGGAGTCCGGGCGGCCAAGATGCGCCTGGGCGTGGTGCTCGACGCCGGAGGAGGGGCGCTCGCCACCCTTGGCCTCGGCGGCCGCCTCGGCTCCGGTCGCCAGTGGTTCCCCTGGATCGCGCTCGATGACGTCGTCGGCGCGGTGCACCTCGCGATGTATCAGCCCACCATGGAAGGGCCGGTGAACCTCGTCGCCCCAGGCCAGGTGCGTAACGCCGAGTTCACGCGGGCCATGGGTCGGGTGCTCCGGCGGCCCACGGTCTTCCCGGTGCCTCGACCGGCGCTGCGCCTGGCGCTCGGCGCCGAGCAGGCGGACGAGATGTTGCTGTCCAGTGTCCGCGTGGTGCCTGAGGTCCTCCAGCGCGAGGGATATGCGTTCCGCTATCCCAGCATCGAGGGCGCCCTGGGCCACGCGCTCGGGCGCACGACCTGACGTCGGCGCGTCGCGCGGCACGGCTGGCGGAAGGCCCCCTATGATCAGGGGGTCCCTTCCCCCCTGACCGGCCCCCGCCGGAAGACATCATGGCTGCCAAGCAACTCATCATCGCCGGACTCCTCCTGCCCCTCGCCACCCTCGCCGCCGCCTCGCTCTCCTCCGTCCCCGGCCAGGACGACGCGGAAGCTGGCGGAATGCAGATGCCGCAGCCCACAGAGGCTCACAAGCGGATGCTGAAGGGCGTCGGCACCTTGAAGGGCACCATGACGGCGAGCTATCCGGGCATGCCGCCGATGGCGAGCGAGGTGACCGAGACGGTCGAGGCCCTCGGCGCCTTCCACACGGTGACGGACTTCCACGCGGAGTTCATGGGCGTGCCGTACCACGGGCACGGGATCATGGGCTTCGACGAGGCCAAGGGAGAGGCCTTCGGGACCTGGACGGACAACATGAGCCCCCACACCTCCTTCATGCGTGGAACCGTCAAGATGGACGGTGACACCACGATCACCGAGATGCACTACGAGGCGCCCACGCCCATGGGCGAGATGGTGCCCCACCGGAACGTCGGCGTGCACTCCGGCGACACCTACAAGATGACGTTCTACATGGGGGAGGGGGACGAAGAGGTGCAGACGATGACGCTGGACCTCAAGCGCGCCAAGTGACCCCGACGGGACGCTGACTCAAGCGCCGAAGCGCTCTCGCATCACCCGCGGGAGCGCTTCGGTCACGTCGGTAGGTTGCATCGCCCCCCCGGCGCGGCTGCTCGACCACGACGCGGCGACGGCGGTGCCGATGTGCTGGGCGCAGATCGTGGCCTCGGCGGGGCCGAGCCCCTGGGAGATGAAGCCGGCGATCATCCCCGCCAGGACGTCGCCCGCGCCCGCGACCGCCAGGGAGGAGTGGACCTCGGTAGCCACGAAGGTGGTGCCGTCGGGGAGCGCGGTCACCGTCGGGGCCCCCTTGAGCATGAGGGTGGACCCCAGCTGCCTCGCCCAGGTGGGGGCCAGCCAGGTGCGGCGCTCGAGGTCGCTCTCGTCGAGGGGGCTGCCCGCGGCGGCGACGAGCCTCTTGAACTCACCCAGGTGGGGCGTGAGCACCCATCGGGAGCGCTGCTCTGGCGAGAAGCGGGCGGCGCTCAGCATCGAGAGAGCGTTCAGGCCGTCGGCGTCGATCACGACCGGCAGGTCCACGCGCTCGAGGACCTCGCCGACGAGAGCGACCGTCGTGGACTCCTGCCCGAGCCCGGGCCCGATCAGGAGGGCGTCCGCCCTGGCGGCGCGGCTGACGAGCTCCTCCGCTGCCTCGGCGGTGAGCCCACCTGTCGGTGACGTCGGGAGCGCGATGGTCGCGGTCGCGGGGGACTGCGCGTCGATGGCCGATCTCACCGAGGGCGTCGAGGCGCAGGTGACGTACCCCGCGCCGGTCCGGCCTGCCGCCATGGAGGCCAGGGCCGCGGCCCCGGTGTACGAGTCGGAGCCAGCCACGACGAGCACGCGCCCGGCGGAGTTCTTGTGGGCGTCGCTGGCGCGCTCGGGGAGCAAGGCCGCCACCATCTCGTCGGTCGCGAGTCGTGCGCTGCCTGGCCGGGAGAGCGCACGGCTGGCGATGTGGGGGGGGATCCCGATGTCGGCTGTGACCACCTCACCCGCGGCGTCGCGGCCCTCACCAAAGAGCAGCCCCGGCTTGGGGGCGCCCATGGTGATGGTGACCTCGGCGCGAACGGTGGCCTCGTCGGTGCAGGCGCCCCTGTCGCTGTCCACGCCCGTGGGAATGTCGATGGCGACCACGTGCTTCGCACCTCCGCAGGCGAGGGCGAGGCTGCGGATAGGCTCACGGAGTCGCCCGGTGACGCCGATCCCGAGCAGGGCGTCGACGACCAGATCGGCCTGGGTCACGAGCTCCCTCACGGGAGCGTCAGGGCCGAGGACCTGAAGGTCGCAACCGCCCTCACGGGTCATCGTCGTCAGCAACCCGAGGTTGCGCTCGGTCTCGGGCGACGAGGCGCCCGGGGCAGCGGTGGTCACCACCGTGACCGCGACCCGCCGGCTGGCGAGGATGCGGGCGATCGCGAGCCCGTCCCCGCCGTTGTTCCCGTGCCCGGCGAGGACGAGGACCTTGGAGCCGGCTCGCACCCCGAAGCGGCGCTCGATCACGGCGGCGGCGGCCCGGGACGCGGACTCCATCAGCGTGAAACCCGGGATCCCGAACTCCTCGATGGTCGCGAGGTCTGCCTCTCGCATGGCCTGTGTCGAGAAGACCGGGTGAGTCAGTTCGAGGCGCTCCATGGGCCAAGCCTACCTACAGACGCGGTCGGGAATCCCCGGCTCGGTGAGCCCGTTGTCGGATCTTCGGCTTGGCAGTAGTTTCGACTTCTATATGAAGCATCTCCACCTCCTCCTCGTCCTCTCGGTGACGCCGGCGGCGAGCGCCGACATCTTCTGGACGGGCGCTGTCAGCGGCGACATCTTCGATGAGGCGAACTGGGACCTCACCCAGTCGCAGGTCACGGTCATCGACCCGAACGTCAGCATCGACGACAACGTGGTGATCCGCGATGCCCCGGCGGACGTGATCCTCACGGAGACGGGCGGCGGCCAGTTCCGCTTCCAGCTCGAGGAGGGGCGCTCCCTGATCATCGACAACTCGCGGCTGGTGGCGGCGGGCAATGACGGGGTCGGATGCTTCCAGGGGACCCAGGTGGGCATCACCATCGAGGTGAACAACGGCGCGAGCTTCGAGCCTTACTTCGTGGTCAACCGCGTGCGAGTGAAGATCGACGCCACGAGCACCGCGATCTTCGGCGGGCCGGGCGATCCCCTGAACATCGCCACCGTCGACATGAACTACGGCAGCGTCCTCGCCTTCCTGACGGAGGACCCCTCGGAGTTCCTGACCGAGCACCTGAACTCGGTCACGGTGGCGGGCGTGCCGGCGACCCCAGGTGGGAACGTGAACATCGTCTCTGACGGGAACCAGGGGAGCATCATCACGGTGATCCCACAGACGGTGGGGACGTCCTACTGCATGGCGAACCCCAACTCCACCGGGGTCGCCTCGCTGCTCACCGGGCTGGGATCGGACCTGGTGGCCAGCAACAGCCTGACCCTCGAGTGCTCCTCCATGCCGCCGAACTCGTTCGCGTTCTTCCTCACGAGCCAGACCCAGGGCTTCGCTTCGAACCCGGGCGGGAGCGACGGAAACCTCTGCCTCGGCGGCGCGATCGGCCGCTACGTGGGCCCGGGGCAGATCCAGCAGGCCGGCGCCGCGGGGACGGTCTCGCTCGCCCTGGATCTCAACCAGATCCCCTCGCCGACGGGCTTCGTCTCGGCTGCCGCGGGGGACACCTGGAACTTCCAGACCTGGTTCCGGGACTCCAACCCCCAGGGGCAGGCCGTCTCCAACTTCTCGATGGGGCTCGAGGTGACGTTCCAGTGAGCGCGGGCGCCGCGGCGCCCTAGAACATGGACGGCGTCTCAGGCGCCGCGTTGTAGCGCGCCACGTAGTTCTTCACGCGCACCTTGCGGGCCGTGTTGTCGCTCGTCATGTAGCGGACCTTGCCGAAGATCTCGCGCTCGGGACCCCAGGCGCGGTCATAGCGACCCAGGACCCACATGATCCCGCCCCACGAGTTGGGATCTCGCCCGTCGAGGCCGTACTTGTTGTTGAGCTCCACCATGATCCGGTGGGCCTCCTGGGGGCTCTCGGTCCAGTGCAGGATCTTCTTGCCCCAGAGCATGCGCAGGTAGTTGTGGATGATGCCCTCGCGGCGCAGCTGGTTCTGCGCGGCGTTCCACAGGGGGTCGTGGGTCTCGGCGTTCTCGAACTGCTCGAGGGTGTAGACGTGGGGGCGCGGGTCGTCGGCGTGCTCGGCCAGGGTCTTCTTCGCGAAGTCCGGCAGGGACTCGTAGCGGCCATAGTCCTTCGGGCGGTTCTCGCAGGTGTTCAGGCACACCTCGCGCCAGGTGACGAGCTCGTCCATGAAGCCCTCGGAGGCGGCGGACATGCCCCACCAGCCCTCGCGCTTGCCGGTGGCCTTCTGGCCCTCGATGAGCGAGGGGTCCCAGGACTCGTGATCCGCGACGCGGTGGAACACCTCGTGGGCGGAGACGTGGCCGTAGTGGAGCCAGGGGGAGAGCCCGCTGGAGGCCTCGACCTCGGGCTGGTTGCGGTCCAGGTAGCGGCCGATGCGCTCCTCCATGAACCCGCCGAGGCGCGCGAGGGCGGCGGCCTGCCCGCCGCGCACTCCCTCCACCGGGGCCACCGTGTGGTCGATGGGGAGGCTCGCGAGGTCGAGGCGGTCCAGGTCGGTGGCGGGCCAGCGCTTGGACACCTCGGCGGGGAGCCCGTCGAGGGACGGGAGCCCCGCGCCGCGCAGCGGCTCGGCCACGGGCATGCGCGAGAGCGCGTCGAAGGCCACCCTGTGCACGTGGCGCCGGAAGTCATGGGCGCGCGCGAAGCCCTTGGGCGCCGAGCGCAGGGGGATCACGCCGCAGGAGTCCACGGTCTCCATGCGCACGTCGATCTCCGCGGCCACGCGCTCCACCCACATGGGCATGTGGAAGCAGGGCCAGTGGTCCGTGACGTAGCAGCAGGCCTCCGCGGCGAGGGCCGCGTGGAGGCCCTTGCCCGCGTGCTCGGCGGGTTCCACGTAGGGGAGGTAGGTGACGCCCGCCGCGGCGAGGGCGTCGCGCTGGTCGCGCATGCCGTCGATGATGAAGGCGTGGTGCCGGTCAGAGGCCCAGCGGTAGCTGCAGGAGAGCGCCTCCACGACCACCAGGGGCTTCTCGAGCTCCTGAGCTCGCGCGATGGCGTGCTCCAGCCCGAAGTTCCAGCGGGTCCGGCGCTGGGCCAGCATCCAGTACACCACGTAGCTGCCGTCCTCCCGGACGGGGGCGTCGTTGGCGAGGGCGAGGCGGTCCTGGGGGGCTTCCATGGACGGAGGTTCGTCTCGCTCCCCTCTCCGGACGCGCCGGCCCGGGGCCCGAGTCCGGGCGTGGGGAGGCCGGGTGGCCAGGGGCCGAGGGTCAGCGCAGGCGGCCCACGACCTCCGTCGCCCGCTGGACCCTGGGGTGCTGATTCCCCGCCAGGCCACGGAGGGTCCCGAGCACCGCCCCGCAGAACGCCCGGTCCAGGGAGTCCAGGTCCGCAGGCCGCGCGCCGTAGCGCTCGATGAGCAGGGCGCCGAAGGGGAGCGCGGCCTCGTCAGGGCAGTCCCTCCACGCCATCCGCGAGGTCTCCCGCGCGCGCCGCTCCCAGCGCCGCGCGTCGACGCCTCGGTAGGTTCCCTCGGCGGCCGCCGCAGCGGCCAGCGCTCGCCGCTCGAACACCGAGGCGAGCAGGCTCCATCCGCGATACAGGAGCCGCGGGTCGCTCTCCATCAGGAGCGCCGCCTCGATCGTCCCCTCGCTGTCGGCGGCACCGGAGACCGTGTGGCTCCGTACGGCGGCTCGCAGCCGGGCCATGCGGTGGAAGATCCCGTTGGGGGAGCGTTCACCCGCGAGGCCATCGGCGAGGAAGGCCTCGGCCTCGGCGAAGGCGCCGGCGGCCTCCAGCCACTCCGCGGCGAGAACCGGGTCGGCCCCTGGCGCGGGGGACCGGGCCTGCGGCCAGGATGCGGGGGACTCCGTCGAAGCACGCTCCAGCTCCCACGCGACCCCGATGGGTTCGAGGTGTCCGCCGGTGATGGCTCGCACCGGTCGGATCGGAAGGTCGGCGGCGATCGCCGTGCCTCCAACGATCTGGCGCCAGGACGCGGGCTCCAGCACGAGCAGGCGCGGGGCCGTGTGGATCCCGAGGGCCTCGGCGAGGCGCGCGTCCTCGCCGCCGGCCTCGGGTTCCAGGACCACCGCCTTGAAGGGGGCTGCCGCGCGCGCCATCTCCGCGTCCGCGCCCGCGGCGCGCTCGAGGGCGAGGCAGGGGGCGTTGTCCGCGCGGACGTAGACGAGCACGCGCCGCGGAGGCCCGTCGGTGGCGCGGCCTTCCCAGGGACCCCGGGCCCAGCCGAGGTCCCAGCGGTCCGCGAGTGGGGCAACAGCCTCCGCAGCGCCGGCGGGGTGGGGCGTCGAGGCCAGAAAGGCCCAGAGGCCGGCGGCAAGGGCGAGGAGGACAGGGAGGGCGCGGTGCATCGTGGGCCCGGCCAGCCTATCCCGGTGCGATCTCGACGCCGAGAGTGAGCCTGGAGGAGCGGCGGGCGTGACCGTTGGGGTTCCGGTGAGGGGCTGCAGTTGTTAGCCTCCGCCCCTCTCGCTACTCCGGGAGCTGCGCAACATGAACGCCCGCGAGATATCCTCCAACAAGAGCTACACCGTTGCCGTCTGCCTCTCAGGCGTGTTCGGTGTCTTCGGCATCCAGCACTTCTACATGGGGCGCTGGATCGAGGGGATCATCGATGTGTCGCTCTTCGTGGCGACGATCTACCTGTTCTTCGTGGGCGAGCCCGTCTGGGCCCTCGTCACCGGCGCTGCCGACGCGCTCCACACCCTGATCGTCACGATCATGCTGCTGACCGGCTCCTTCCGCGATGGATCCGGTCGCCTCATCACCTATCCCGGCCAACGCCTCCGCACCCCTGTCACCGATGGCAACTGAACTCAGCCACAAGGGCTTCGTCCCCGCGCTCCTCCTCTGCTTCTTCTTCGGCGCCTTCGGCGTGCACCGCTTCTACGTGGGCAAGATCGGGACCGGCATCCTGATGCTGCTCACCTTGGGTGGCCTCGGCATCTGGACGCTGGTGGACACGATCATCATCATCACCGGCAACTTCCGGGACGGTGACGGTCGCCTGATCAAGGCCCAGAACTGAGCCCTTCGAGGACCGCGTCGGGGTACGGCGCGGTCTCCTCGATCGCCCACCCGCGCTCCTCGCACCGATCCTCGATGGCGCGGATGCGGCTCGAGAGGTCCGGGTGCGACGCCAGGATGCCTCCGGGGGCGAGGACCTCCACCTCGCGCAGCTCCTCGAAGAGCCCGGTCGCCCCTCCCGCGTGCCCGTAGAGGCGCTGGAGCGCGTCGAGCGCCAGCGCGTCCGCTTCCTCCTCGAGCTCGCGGCTGTAGGCCGTCAGGACGAGCTGGCCCCCGAGGTCCCGGGAGGTGCTCGTCTCCCCCGTGGCGGTGGTCAGAAGAAGCTGCAGCAGGAGCCCTCGGCTCAGGCTGGTGAGGGGGTCCCGCTGGGCGGCGTGGGCGATCTCGTGTCCCAGCACCATCGCCAGGCTGTTCTCGTTGTCGAGCCGCTCGATCAGTCCCTCGAGCACGAAGATGTGGCCGCCGAGGGTGGTGAAGGCGTTGACCTCGCCGCCCTCGATGACGTGGATCTCCAGTTCGAGGCCCTCGGGGAGGTCCATCTGCGCCGCCACTTCGGCGCCGAGTCCCTTCACGTAGGCCTCGACGTCGGGGTGCACGGGGTCGAGGGCGAGGTCAGCGATCCACTCCACGTAGGGCTCCACGAAGCGCCGCTCGCTCTCGTGGCTGAGGACCTTGATCCAGTGGGGGACCGTGAGGATCCCGATCACGATGAGCACCACCCCGACGATCACGGCCACGGCCGCGCCGCGCGCGAAGCGCTCGATGTGCCGGCGCTCGTCCTCGTCGATCTCCGCGCGTCGCCAGCGCTCGTCCTGATCGACGCCACCGGCGGGGGCAGACCCGGGGCCGGCCGGGTCCGAGCTGCCGTTCGCCGGGTCGGGGTCG
>CAZEFP010000099.1:0-8989 GCA_964511565.1 uncultured Planctomycetaceae bacterium | reverse complement strand
AACCCGGAGACGCAGCAGGCGCTCAAGGAGCTGCTGCCCGTCCTCCTCGGCCTGGCCGGAGCGGAGATAGCGCCTCCAGGCGGGGACGGGGGCCCAGCGGCTTCGCGTGGGCCAGCGCAGGGGAACTGTCGGAGGGCGTTCGGTCATGGCAGGCGGGGTGAGCGGGCGCAAGGCGCGCCACACACCCGTGTTGCACGCTATGGCAATGGGGAGTATTCCGCAGCCCAGATCAACCAGACCCGCTCGGAAGCCCCCATAGGGCAGGGTGTCGCGGCAGATTCCCCGGATCGCTCGACGGCGCCGGATGAGCCCCCAGGGCGGGTGTGGAAAACCGCTTCCAGACCGGGGAGAGGCCCCCCCGATGGGACCGAACCACTATCCTCCCCGTTCGCATCCGCCAGGCGGGCTCGCTGGAGTGAAGCCCGCCCGCTCGACCACCCCACCCCAACGGTATGTCCGAACCCGCCCCCTCCGTCCCGAGGATCCTCGAAGGTAAGACCGGCGTCATCCTCGGCGTCGCCAACAAGCGCTCCCTCGCCTGGGGCTGCGCGCGGTCCCTGGCGGACGCTGGCATGAGGCTGGCGTTCACCTACGCGAACGAGCGCCTCAAGGCGGCCGTGGACAAGCTGGCTGAGGAGTGTCCCGGATCGATCACGCTGCCCTGCGACGTGACCCAGCCGGAAGAGGTGACCGCCGCGTTCGAGACCATCGGCAACGAGTTCGGCGGCCTGGACGCCATGGTCCACGCCATCGCCTTCGCCCGACGAGAGGAGCTGCAGGGAAGCTTCTTCGACACGTCGAAAGAGGGCTACATGCTCGCCCACGAGGTGTCGGCCTACTCACTGACGGCGGTCACCCGCGCGGCCCTGCCGCTGATGGAAGGCCGAGAGGGCTCCATCGTGACCCTCAGCTATCTCGGGGCCGACCGGGTGGTGCCCAACTACAACGTCATGGGCATCGCCAAGGCCGCGCTGGAGGCCTCGGTGCGCTACCTCGCCGCCGATGTTGGCCCCCGAGGCATCCGCGTCAACGCGGTCAGCGCTGGCCCCATTCGGACCCTCTCAGCCTCGGGCGTGAAGGACTTCGGGACCATGCTCGACCGGATCGCCGAGAAGGCGCCGCTACGTCGCAACGTGACCTCCGAGGAGGTCGGTGATACGTGCCTCTTCCTCGTCGGCCCCCACTCGAGGGGCATCACCGGGACGACCATCTTCGTGGATGCGGGCTACCACGTCATGGGCCTGTGACGTAGACGCCTTCCGCCCCACCCACGACCCGTCCAAGTATCACCCCGGCCCCAAGGGCCCCCACGCACCTCAGGACAACGAAGATGCTGATCCTAGCCACCCACCTGCTTGCCGCGAATCTCATGGTCGCGGCGACGCCCGAGCCCGTCGCCCCCACCGCGCCCCAAGAGACGGGCCAGAAGGATGATCCCCCGATCCCCTACTGCGGTGAGATGCAGATGCTCCCCTCGGGGCTTCGCTACTGCGTCATGAAGGAGGGCGACGGCTCGGCCAGCCCCGCCATGGGCGATCTGGTGCGAGTGAACTACACGGGCTGGAACCTCGACGGCTCGGTCTTCGACAGCTCGCGCACCCCCCGCCGGCCGGGACTCGACCCCCAGCCCGCAGAGTTCCCTGTCGGTGGCCCCATCGAGGGCTGGAACGAGGCCCTGCAGCTCATGTCCCCGGGCGCCCAGTGGAAGCTCTACGTGCCCTCGGCGCTCGGCTACGGTGAGCGCGGCTCACCCCCGAAGATCGCGGCCAACGCCGACTTGATCTTCGAGGTCGAGCTCCTCTCGATCGTCGACCGCGCCCTCCCCTACGTCGCCTTCGATGCCGAAGCAGAGGGCACCATCGAGAAGCCCTCGGGCGCGAAGCTCCAGGTGATCACCGCGGGCGAAGGAGCGAACATCGTCGACTCCGACATGGGGCTCGTGAAGTTCTCGTGCTTCACCCCCGAGGGAGCCTTCGTGGTCGGGCACACCAACCAGGGCGGCCCCCTCACGCTCTCGAACAAGACGGTGCCCCTCACGTTCATGAAGGACGCGCTCGAGTACCTGAAGCCGGGCGCGCGGGTGGTCATGAGCGTCCCGGCGAAGATCGGAATCGGTCAGCGGAGCGGCAACCCCGTCCTCAAGCCGGGCTCTGACGAGATCTGGGTCCTCGAGTGCGCCGGGACCATGAGCTTCACGAAGCCGGAGTTCCAGATGCCCGACGAGGCGGAGCTCACCACCACGGCCTCCGGACTCAAGTACAAGACGATCCGTGAGGGCACCGGCAAGTCCCCGAAGGTCAGCAACCGGGTCCTCGCCCACTACGCCGGCTGGCTCACCGACGGCAAGGGCTTCGACAACTCCTACGACCGCGGCGCTCCGAGCGAGTTCCCCCTCGCTAAGGTGATCCCCGGCTGGACCGAGGGGCTGCAGCTCATGAAGGAAGGGGGCGCGACGCTGTTCGTGATCCCGCCCGAGATCGGCTATGGCGCCCGGGGCGCCGGCGGCGCGATCCCCCCGAACGCGACCCTCGTGTTCTACGTCGAGCTCGTCACCGTCAAGTGACCGGGCCCGCCGATCGCCCCGAGCGCTTCAACCCGGAGCGCTTCCCGATCGATGACCAGCGCGTCTATGACGCGTACATCGCCGGCCGCAAGAGCGCGGCGATCGCCGCCGCCGTGCGGGCGGGTCTCTTCGACCTGCTCGCCGGCGGCGCGCTCCCCTTCGACCGAATCCAGGCCGAGATGGGCTGGAGCCGCCGCGGGACGCGCTCGATGCTCGACGCCCTCACTGCCATGGGCTTCGTGGTGGTCGCCGCCGAGGGTTTCTCGGCCTCTGCTGACGCCGCGGCCTACCTGACGCGGACCGCCGAGGGTTCCCTGTGGGGCCTGGTGGACATGGAGGTCGACAGCTTCCTCTCCCCCGCCGCGCTCCTGGAGGCCCTCGCCAAGGACAAGGCCACCGTCTACGGCGGGGAGGATCCCTGGGCCGCCCACGAGGCGGACCCCGCCAAGGCGCGCGCCTTCACCGCCGCGATGCACAGCGTCAGCGAGCGCCCGGCCGCCGGGGTCGCCGAGCGCCTCGACCTCTCGGGAGCGCGGCGACTCCTCGACGTGGGCGGCGGGAGCGGGGCCCTCTCCATCGCCCTCGCGAAAGCCAACCCGGGGCTGGAGTGCGTCATCTGGGATATCCCGGCGGTCTGCCCCATCGCCGACGAGTACGTCGCGGCCGCAGGCTGCGCGGACCGCGTGCGGAGCCAGCCGGGCGACATGTTCGCGGAGGACTACCCCGCGGGTTTCGACACGGTCCTGCTCTCGCAGATCCTCCACGACTGGAGCTTCGAGACCGGCGCGGGCCTCGTGAAGAAGGCCTTCGACGCGCTGCCCTCCGGAGGACGGATCGTCCTCCATGAGAAGCTCGTGGAGGACGACGACACCGGGCCTCTGGCGAACCAGCTGGTCCACCTCGACATGCTGGTCTGGACCGAGGGTCAGCAGTACCGCGTCAGTGAGCTCACCTCGCTGCTGGAGCGGAGCGGCTTCGACGGCGTCGAACGGCGACGCACCGCGGGCTACTGGAGCGTGGTCCACGGCACGAAGCCCTGACCTCGACCGTCACGAGGTCCAGCGAGACCCTCGGAGGCGAAACCGCAGCGGGAGCTCGGCGCTCCTCGTGATCCCGACCCGAGGCCCCACCTCCAGCTCCGGGGTGCCCCACGCCTCGGGCCGCTCGAGCAGACGGAGCGAGCCACCGTCCAGCAGCGGCCCCCTGTCGTTCTCCCTGGTGATCCCCATGGCGCGGGTCAGCCGTCCGGGCCCGCGCGCGAGGTCGCGATCGGACACGCTCCCCCCGCGGCGCGCTCGCATCTGCGCGACCCCCTCCAGGGGCTCGAGCGCGCGGATGAGCACGGCCTCGCCATCCCCGGCGGCGCCGGTGACCACGTTGAAGCAAAGGTGGAGGCCGTAGATCAGGTACACGTAGCCGCGCCCGGCCTCCATGAACATCGCGCCGTTCCGGGCCGTCTCGCCCCTGGCCGAGTGGGACGCCTCATCCCCGCTCGGGAGATAGGCCTCGGTCTCCACGATCCTCCCCCTGGTCAGCGTCCCCCCAGCTCGAGACTCGAGGATCGCACCGATCAGCCGGGGCGCCGCGACCTCAACGCCGGCCGAGAGCACGTCCAGGGGGAAGGTCACCCCCGCTCCTTCTTGAAGATCATCAGGTGCTGGAAGCCGCGCAGGAAGAAGTTGCCGTCGGCGGCGGCGCGGTGGAACGCCGGCTTCTCCAGCTTGCGGTTGCCCCGCACCACGGAGACGTGGTCGATCGGCCGGAAGCGGGCGCTGAGCAGCCCGGAGAGCCGGGCGCCGATGGGCACGAAGCCCTTCTTCTTCTCGAAGGAGTCGCTGACGTAGCAGGCGAGGTAGCGCCGGTCGCGGAGCACCCGGTCCGCCTCCGCGAAGGCGCCGTCCATGGCCTCGAAGTACGCCTCGTCGAAGGCGCTGAGCTTGCCGATGCAGTTGGGATCGTCCGAGTAGTCGAGGTGGGTCCCGTAGGGCGGGTCCATGAAGACGAAGTCGGCCTTGCCGTCCTCCAGGGGGAGCTTCCGCGCGTCCGCCCGAAAGATGTCATCGCGCACCGGCCGCAGGTCGTAGCCCAATGCCTTGCGCCCCATGTCCCGCGCGACGTCCAGGGTCGTGCCGCCGCCGCAGAAGGGGTCGACCACGAGGTCATCCTCCCGGGTGTACCGCTCGAGGAGGTTCCAGATCACCCAGGCAGGCGTCCGGCCCTCGTAGCCCGGCACCCCCATCGGGGTGTCCGAGTACTGCTGGCTCGGGTAGTACCAGAGCGTCGTGGTCTGCTGCCGGAGCGTCGGGCGCTGCGGCCGACCGCCACCGTGGCCGCGGTGCCCCTGCGCCCCATCCCCCCGTCCACGGGGGCCCCTCGGATCTCCGCCGCGTCGTGCCATCGCCCAGGAGCCTAGTCTGGATCCACCGCGAGCGCACCGGCCGATCCCGCGCTCCCCACGCTCAGCCCTCGGTGGCGACCTCAGCGAGCTCGAGGACCGAGGGGACGCAGCGGTCGACGAGCCGCGCGGATCGGTCCAGGGTGGTCTGCTCCACGGCCCACCGCGCGGAGCCCTCGCTCTGCCGCAGCAGCAGCTGCGTGGACGCCCCGAGGGAGCCCTCCACGCGCATGGCCGCAGGCATGGCGAGGTCCAGCGAGGCGACGTCGCCGATGATCAGGTCCGGCTGCTCCCGCTCGAGGATCTCCCGGTAGAACGGCCGGTCGAGGTGGACCTCACGGCCGGCGTACACCGACCGGTGCTCCCCCTTCTCGACCCACCACTTGCGCGCATCTCCCACGAAGCGCAGGTGGTCGCTCTCCTGAATCCCGGCTTCCGCGAAGAGCTTCTGGAGCTTCGAGGTCGGCGAGTTGGACACGATGACGAGCTCCACCCCTCGCGCGCGCAGGGAGTCGCACAGCTCCCTGGACCCGTCCACGAGTCGGTGGCCGTGGTCTTGGAGGTAGGTCCGCATCGCCGGGCCGAACTTCTCCGAGCCGTAGTCATGGGCGGAGTGGTGCCCGGCTGCGCGGAGACCGTCCCTCCAGCGCGTCGCACCCGGGGCGTCGCCCCCGTCGTCGAGGAATCGGCACACGGCCCCGGTGGCCAGGAGCTCGTCCTCGTCCACGAAGGCGGTGAGGAATCCCCGGGGCCACCACCCGTGCTGGTCGGGCGCCTCGTGGGCCGCGCGAAGGAACCCCTCGAACTCGTCGCGGGCTGCGGCCTCCGGGAAGCCAAGGTCCCTGGAGACCTCCTTCACGAAGCTCTCGTTGATGAACCGAGCCTCGCCGGCCTGGTCCGTCCACACACCGTCGAAGTCGGAGAGGATCTTCATCGGCGGGGACTTCGCATGGGACTGGCGGCCGGACGCGGCGGGCGCCTCGACACAGTGTGACCGCGCGGCCCGCCGGAGCGCTGGTCGCGGCGTCGGATCATGGGCCGAGTTGGCTAGGATCGGGCCATGGGATCGGAGGGAGAGACAGGGATCGCACCGCCCCAGGGAGCAGAGCGCGGCGCCCTCCAGACGGCAGCGGTGCTGCTCACCGTCGCCGTGGGAGGCTGGCTCATCGTCGTCGGGAAGGCCTTCCTCGTCCCGCTGGTCCTCGCGACGTTCGCCTTCATCCTGGTCCAGGCGCTCGATCGTGTGTGGGGCCGGGTCACCCTCGGCGGGCACCGGCTGCCGCCGATCATGACGACGTTCCTCTCCGCCACCTTCCTCACCGTCGTGGGCGCGAGCATCATCAACCTGGTGGCGACCAACGCTGGCGGCGTCGCCGCCGCGGCCCCTGGCTACCAGGCGCGCCTCACCGACCTCGTCAATCATTTCGAGACCCACGTGCTGGGCCTCGATGTGGCGCCCGGCGAGACGGACCTCTCCGACCGCTTCCTGAAGCACCTCAACGTCGCTGGCCTCGCGACACAGCTGGCGTCCGGGATCGCGAGCGCAGTGGGGAACCTCTCCCTGGTGCTGGTCTACCTCTTCTTCCTCCTCCTCGAGCGTCCGTTCTTCGAGCGGAAGATGGCGCGCATCTTCAAGGATGCCGGAGCCCGAACCGGCGCACTCGGCGTCCTGAGGCAGATCGACCACGACGTGAGCGTCTACCTCGGGCTGAAGTCGCTGGTCAGCCTGCTCACGGCGCTCCCCGCTTACGGGATCATGCTCGCGGTGGGCCTCGACTTCGCGGAGTTCTGGGCCCTGCTGATCTTCGGGCTGAACTTCATCCCCAACGTCGGCTCCCTCGTGGCCACCTTGCTGCCCTCCAGCATCGCGCTCGTCCAATTCGACACCCTCCGCCCCTTCGCCCTCGTCGCCCTGGGCATCACCAGCGTCCAGCTCTTCGTGGCCAACCTCGTGGAGCCGAACCTGCTCGGCCGACGCCTGAACATGAGCCCCCTCCTCGTGATCACCGCGCTCGTGGGTTGGAGCATGCTCTGGGGCGTGCCCGGCGCTTTCCTGTGCGTCCCTATGACCAACATCGCCCTCCTGATCCTCGCCAACGTCCCATCGACGCGCTGGATCGCCGTCCTGCTCTCGCGCGACGGAGAGCTGGTGGAGGAGGCCGCCTGATGAACCGGGAAGACCTCATGCTGACGGTGCCCCACCAGGGCGTCCGCCAGGTCTCGGCCACCTGGAACCTACCCGCGGGGCCACCAAGGGCCGCCTTCGTCATGGCCCACGGCTCTGGGGCCCCCAAGAGCTCGATCTTCATGGAGGAGGTCGCGGCCCGGATCGCGGACGCCGCGAGGTTCAGCGTGCTGCGCTTCAACTACGCGTACGCCGAGATCATGGAGCGTACCGGTGGGCGGCGCCCGCCCGAGCGCCGGCCAGCCCTCGAGGCGGTCCACAAGGCCGCGCTCGGCGCCGCGAGGAAGCGCTACCCCGACCTGCCGCTGATTGGCGGCGGGAAGTCGCTCGGCGGGAGGATCTCCACGCTGCTCGCGGCAGAGGGCGAGGCGCTCGACGGCCTGGTGCTGCTGGGCTATCCCCTCCATCCACCGGGGAAGCCCGACCGCCAGCGAGTGGAGCACTTCCCCGAGGTGACGGTGCCGACCCTGTTCCTACAGGGCACGCGGGATGCCCTCGCCGACCTCGAGCGACTCCGGCCAGCCCTCGAGCGCTTCGCAGGCACCCAGACCCTCCACATCGTCGAGGGTGGAGACCACTCCTTCGCCGTCCTCAAGCGTAGCGGCAGGACGCCCGCAGAGGTCCTGGACGAGATCGCGGACGCCGTGTCCGCATGGGCCGACTCGGCGATCTGATCCGGGCCGTCGATCCAAGAACGCTTGGCGCGACCTCGCCCCGGGGATGAAGATCCGCTCGCCCCCGGTCCGGAGGGCTCAGCCGAGGGTCGGAGGACGCAGCCGCGGGTCGGAGGACGCAGCCGCGGTCCGGAGGACTCAGCCTCGGGTCGCGGGGACCCTGAGACCGGGGGCCAGCACCCTACGGAGCCCGAGACCGCCGGTCGCCTCTCCCTCGAGGCGCTGAGCGCCCGGGCTACCCCAGAGGGATGAGGTGGTGCGATACGGCTCCAGCTCAGGGGCGTATGCCGGCGCCGGCGTCTCGGCGAGGCTCGGACTCGCCGCCTCGACCACCGACCCGCTCTCAAGGAACGCCTTGACGGTCAGCACGGTGCCGAGGAGCACGAGTCCGACCACCGCGAGCAGGCGGGTGCCGCCGTCGCGCGCCTCGGCGGGAACCGAGGGGGAGGAGGTGGTCGGGATCAGGGTGCTCATCGGAGGGGTGTTCGACGGAGGTATGCGTCCGGAGACGCCGAGGTGCCTCATTTTCTCGCGAACGGTCTCCGAAAGCCCCGCTCCAATCTGGCGCACCGAGACCCAAAGCGCTTCAAAGCAAGCACTTACCGCCACACCCTGCGACCGGTCGCGACCCCCAAAAGTCGACCGTACCGGGCTCTGCTCCGGACGAGCCTCAGGCCTGCAGCCAGGATTCCCAGGCGTCGAAGGAAGTCTCACGCCCGAGGAAAGCCGTCGCCATCGCCCCGGCGTCGTCCGAGCCGCCCTGCCCCAGCACCGTGTCCCGGTACCGGCGCGCCTTCTCGGTGCTCATGAGATCATCCCCGAAGACGCTGGCGAAGTCCTTCGAGATCACCAGCGACCACATGTAGGTGTAGTAGTTCGACGAGTAGCCGTGCAGGTGCCCGAAGGCGCACTGCATGGCGGTGCCGGGGACTTTCTCGAAGAACGTCAGCTCCTTCTGTAGCTCGCCCAGCAGCTCACCGGGGTCCACCCCGGCCGGGTCGCGGTCGTAGAGCGTCAGGGCGAACAGCGCATAGAGCATCTGCCCCATCACGTTCATCCCCTTGCCGTACTCCTCCGCGGCGCGGAGCTTCGCGACCAGCTCCCCGGGGATCGGCTCACCGGTCTCGTGGTGCGTCGCGAACTGCTGGAGCACGCCGGCGCTCCAGGCCCAC
>CAZEFP010000098.1:0-9001 GCA_964511565.1 uncultured Planctomycetaceae bacterium | reverse complement strand
CATCTGCAGGGCGGTGATCCCGACGCCGGAACCGGCCACCTTGAAGTCCATGTCGCCGCTGTGGTCCTCGGAGCCGAGGATGTCGGACAGGATGGCGGTCTTGTCCCCCTCCTGCACGAGTCCCATGGCGATGCCCGCGACGGGCTGGGTCAGCGGAACGCCGGCCAGCATCATCGAGAGGCAACCACCGCAGACGCTGGCCATCGAGGACGAGCCGTTCGACTCGGTGATGTCCGAGACGACGCGGATCGTGTACGGGAACGACTCCTTCTCAGGCAGCACCGAGTTCAGGGAGCGCTCGGCGAGCATGCCGTGACCGATCTCGCGGCGGCCCGGGCCCATGATGCGGCGGGTCTCACCCACCGAGTACGCGGGGAAGTTGTAGTGCAGGTAGAAGTGCTTCTTGTACTCCTCCTCGACCCCATCGATGATCTGCTCGTCGTCCGGCGTGCCGAGGGTGGCGCTCACCAGCGCCTGGGTCTCGCCCCGGGTGAAGAGCACGGAGCCGTGCTGCCGCTCGTTGAAGTTCGGGACCACGGTGATCTGACGGATCTCGTCCCACTCACGACCGTCCACGCGGCGCCCGGAGAGGATCGCGGAGCGCTCGCAGTGCTTCTTGAGGTCGCCGAAGAAGTCCTTGACGGTCTTCGTCTGAGCCTTGAGGTCGTCGCCCTCGAGGCCCGAGGTGAGGGCCGCAACGGCCTTCTTCTTCACCTCGTTCATGGCGGCGCCGCGCTCGTGCTTGCCGTCCGTCTTCATCGCGTCCGCGAGGTCACCCTCGAACTCGAACACGCGGGCCTTGAGGTCCTCGTCGATGCTCGGCGCGGTGAACTCCATGGTCGGCTTGGCGCAGCGATCCACGAGCTCGTTGGCGAGGTCGATGATCTCCAGCACGACGCGCTCGGCCTCGGCAAGGGCATCGATCATCTCCTCCTCGGTGAGCTCCTGGGCGGAGGACTCGACCATGCAGAGGCCGTTCTCGTGTCCGGAGACGACGAGGTCCAGGCGGCTGTTCTCCCGGCGATCGGAATCGGAGGGGAAGGCGACGAGCTTGCCGTCGATGTGAGCGATCCGGACGGCCCCGAGGGTCGTCTCGAAGGGCATGCCGGCGATGCGGATCGCCGTGAAGGCCGCGATCATGGCCACGACGTCGGGGTTGTTCTCCCCGTCGTACTGCATGACGCTGGTCATGACCTGGACCTCGGCCTTGAACCCCTCGGCGAACATGGGCCGGATCGAGCGGTCGATCAGGCGCATGGTGAGGATCTCCTTGGTGGTCGGACGCCCCTCGCGCTTGAAGAAGCCGCCGGGGATCTTGCCCGCCGCCTCGGTCTTCTCGCGGTAGTCGCAGACGAGGGGGAAGAAGTCGATGTCGTCCCGGGCGTTGCCCGCGGTGGCGGCTGCGAAGCAGCGGGTGTCGCCGAGGGTGGCGATCACGGCGCCGCCGGCCTGACGGGCCACCTGGCCGGTCTCCAGCGTGAGTTTCTTGCCAGCGATCGTCGCTTCGACTCGTGTCGGTTTCATGCTCATGGTGTTGGTGAGGCTCATCTCGCCTCGTTTTCTCTTCTTGCTAATAACAGTGGGTTGTACGGGTGGATCCGGCGCCCTGCCCCGGGGCAGTCGCCGGACCGTCAGGTCGCCCGGCCGCCGCGCCTTGCGCGGGGTGCCAGGAACCGCGGCGTTCGCCGGTCACTCCTTCGGGCCCGGACCCACATCGCAACCGCTCGGCCTTGCATCCCACGGGCACCACTTCGTGTGGGGCGCAGGGGATCGAGGTCACGGAGCACGGATGCGGGACGGGGCGGAGGATCAGCGGCGCAGGCCGAGGCGGCCGATCAGCTGCGCGTAGCTCTCGGGGGAGCGATCACGCAGGTAACGCAGCAGCTTGGTGCGGCGGCCGACCTTGACGAGCAGGCCGCGGCGAGAGGTGAAGTCCTTGCGGTGCACCTTGAGGTGCTCGGTGAGGCAGCGGATGTCCTCGGTGAGGAGCGCGACCTGGACCTCGGGGGAGCCGGTGTCACCGTCCGCCTTCGCGAACTCCTTGATGATCTCGGCCTTTCGATCGGTGGCGATTGCCATGGCTTTGTAGCGGGTAGCTGGGCTCCTGGATCCCGACAGCGAGGCGACGCATGGGATCCGCGGAGCGGACTTGCCCCGGGGGAAGATCCGCCCTCCGATCGGGGGGGGCGGGAACCTCGGTTCCGGGGTGCGAGAATGGTTTCGCGCGCCTCTGAGGCCGAAGAGCTTAGCGGGGAGCGGCCCGCGGAGGGGCCTCACCAGCTCGAATTCCGCCCGCCGACCGCTCCTCCGTCCGGCCCAGGGGGTCCAGGAACCACCCGCTGGCGGGCCAGGGGGTCAATCGGGCGCGCCTGGATCCGGCGCCCGAGGAGGAGTTCCACCGGGCCTGGTTGGCCTAGAGTTCTTCGATCAACCCGGAGGACAGGGTCCGCCCCGGCAGCGTCGACAGCAGGGTCCGGAGGACCTCATCACACGCGTCCCGCAGGTCGCGATCGGTGCTGCTCGCCGTCCCTCCATCGAGGGAGAAGCGGAACTCGCGGTTCAATCGAGCCTCCCAGAGGGCCGGCCCCTCGGGGTTTCGGGGGTCGATGAGCTTCGCAGTGATGGACGCGTCAATGGAGCGCAGCGCCATCCAATCCGGCATTTCCCAGCGCTCCACAGCGACCTCCAGGTAGGCGTCCTCACCCAGGGCGCCGGGCGAGAAGCTGGCCTCCTGCACGCCACCGCCCGCCGAGGCGGACATGGCGATGGTCTCGTCGACCACATCCATCGCGAGGGGCGAGTACCGTCGGCGAACGAGGGCCCTCGCAGCGGAGTCGCGGATCATCTCGGCCGGCGCGCCGAGCACCCCCGGGGCGACCTCCACGGGGAGCACTGCCACGTCCACGGGGTTCACCGCGGCGATGTCGCCGACAAACGTGGACTCCACCATGGAGCCGGTCGGGCTCGGAGTGGTCTGGCAAGCGGTCCCGCCCCCGACGAGGACCGCAACGAGGGTGAGGGTTCGAATCGCGCTCTGCATGGCCGGATGCTACGGGAACGGACCGCGGGATTTCGAGGGTCCAGTGCCCGTTCCCGAGGCGCGCTGCCGCCGGGCGGCGGTCCGGGCGGGCCATCGATCGGCCCAGGACCCCCATGGGCCCCGGCCTCGACGCGCTCCTGGACGCCCGGAAAGGGCCAGGATCACCGCCTGGAGCCTCCCGGAGGGCCATTGAGCCCCCTGGGGCCCGAGGGATCAGTCCAGGGTGAAGGTCACCGCGGCGGCGAACCCGGCGCGCTCATGCTCACGCTCGATGTCGCTCCAAAGGAACTCGTTGCGATCGAAGTCCCAACCCCAGAGGGTGACCTCCGCCGAGAGGATCCCTGGCTCGAGCCCTGCGCCTCCCTGGGCTGCGAGGTCCGGCACCGACAGGAGCAGGTCCCCGCTGGCATCCGGGGTGTCCAGGGTCCACAGCTTCCACTTCCTGCCGGTGCTCGAGGTGAGCTGAACCTCCGCGATCCCATCTCCGCCCACGCCGTCGGGGAGGGTGTCCTCCACGACCAGGTCGAAGGCGCCGGGGCCAGTGGCGCCGCCGGGGCCGGGCGAGAGCAGCCGCGGCACGTCGATGGGCTGGAGTTGATTCGCGCTGGTGGAGAGCCGCGGGCGAGCCGACACCTCGTTGCCCGCCGAGTCCTTCACGGCGGCTCGCAGCAGCAGGTCCGTGTCGATCGCACCGCGAGCGCCCAGCTCCCCTCCCGCGCTCGCCAGCCCCGAGGCTGCACCGAGAGCGGTCCAGCTGGTCCCTCCCCCACCGAGCGGGTAGGGGTTGGCGCGCCCGACGACGAGCGGTCCCGCGAGGCCCGTGGCCACGGCCTCCGCGGTGATGCTGGGCGGGTCCGCCGCCGCGCCGAGGTTGACGAGGCCCGAGGTGTCGAGGATGTGCGGGGCGAGGGCGAAGGGCTGCAGCTCTGGGGCGGAGAACGCCAGCTGGTCCCCCGCGTCGATGTCGACGTCCAGGGCGGTCTCCCCTGCGACCACGGGGATCAGCGGCGCGTTCAAGCCGAAGCCCCGCAGGTAGGTCACGGGGTTGAAGGCGAGCTGAGGGAGGTCGTCCTGAGTCGCGAGGAACGAGATGGCCCCCAGGGTCGAGCCCTCGATGAGCACCGGCCCGTAGTTGCACTCGAAGAGCGTGGCGTTCGAGTTCGGCGAGCAGAGCGAGACGTCACTCAGTCGCAGGAGGCGAGGCGCCCTCGTGTCGGCCACGTTCGTGGTCGCGCCGGCGAAGTTCCCCGTCGGGAAGACACTGGTGACCTTGCCCTGGACCGCGGCTGCGGGCTCGCTGGAGACGTCGAGCAGGACCTCCAGGGAGTTCCGCGGGATCCCATGGAAGGTGAAGAGGTCGTAGCCCGGGGCGTCGACCGTGATGACCGTATCGCCTGCCGGGGCCCCGAGCACCTGAGCCTGCCCGATGATGCTGGTCGTGTTCGAGTCCACGAAGCTCACGGCGCCGCCGCTCTCCGAGTGGCTGTAGACCGTGGCGCCGGAGACGCCGCGCAGGGAGCGGCGGTCGTACACGCGCACCTGGACGTTGCCTCCCGTGGGGTCGGAACCGGGCCCCACGACGCCGCGCTGTAAGTAGGTGCCCGATGCGGGCACGGTGGTCGAGTTCCCCGCGCGGTCGAAGATCGAGAGGTCGTAGGCCACGCCCCCCGATCCGGGGTTGAGGGCCCCCAGCGGCACGGCCGCCGTCACGAACAGGGCCTCCCCGGAGGCGTCCGGGTCCCCTGCGAATGCGGTCCTCGGCGGGTCCGCGAGGCTGCCCCCGTTGGTCCCGCTGGCGCCCGCGTCCACGAACGCGAAGGCCACCGGCTCGCTCGCCCTCCCCACGATGGCGAGGTCCCGAAGGTCCCCGACGAAGCTCGAGACGTCGGCGCCGGCGGCGCCGAGGCCGAGGAGGATGGGCGCCACCGTGTCGAAGTACGGGCGCTCTGCGGCGTCGGTGGCTGGGTCGCCGTCAAAGAGGCGCGCGCCGGTCGGCGAGCCGAAGCGGCGGAGCTGGATGGCGCACTCGAAGTCGCCGTCCGCGAAGGCTGCGTCCCCCACGGCATCAAGCATGCCGAGCTCGGTCGCCGTCAGGCTGAGCGTCGACGCGCCCTCGGGGAAGTCGACCGTGGCCACGGTCGCCTTCAGGAGCTCAGGGTTCTCCGGGCTCGTCCCGAAGAGGAAGGCCTCGGCGATGACACCGCTCGGCGCCGGCTGGGCCAGGGTGACCTCGACGATCGGCGCGCCGCTGAAGACGTCGGCCGAGCTGAAGGTGTCCGGGTTGCCCGCGCCAGCGAACTTCTGGACGTTCGCTGCGAGGCTGAGACCGAGGGTCTGGAACTCGGTCTCGGAGGGCGGGAGCGGGTCCCCCTCCTCCGAGGTGAGTTCATCCGCGCCCTGGGCGAGTTTCACCTGCACCCGCACATCCGCGCCGAGGGGCACGGCCCGTCCGTCGTTGTCGCGCGGGATCCATCTCCACACCTGGGTCAGCCCGAAGCCCAGCCCCGAGGTCCCGAGCTGGACCGACTCCGGCGCCGGATCGAACGCGGGGGGGAACCCGTCCACCAGCACGTCGAAGGTGTCGGCCGTGATCGTGGAGGTCTCCATCCGCCGGTCGAACCCGATCACGATCTCGCTCGCGTCCCCCTGGAGGGTGGACAGGTCGGGCGGGAACGAATAGAGCAGACGCGGCTCTGTTATGAGTGACGCGTCGACCACCGCGAAGTCGAGCAGCACCTCGTTCAGATTCCCGCTCAGCGCCTCTCCATTGAGGTCCACGACCCTGGCGTCCTGGCTGTAGAGGACCTGGTACTGGCGGTCGGGGATGTATCCGGTGGCCGGGATGAGGACCACCACGCGCCCGTCCCCGACGAGGGCGGGCGGCGACAGGGGGATCTCCTGCTGGAAGACCACGTCGATGATCCGGAACGCGTCGGTGACGCTGTCGGCGCTCAGGCTCTCCGAGAACTCCAGGAACACCGGGCTCCTGGGGTGAAGGTCCTGGATCCGCGGAGCCGCGGCCACCAGCGTCGGCGCCCCGGCGGCCAGGAACGCTCCCTCGGCCGGGCAGGTCGCGCCCGAGTTCCCGAGCCCTCCGGGGCCGTTGCCGCTGTTCGAACCGGTGCAGCCGTCGACGAACACGCAGGTGGGGTTGTCGCAACTCGATACGAGGCCGAGGCCCAGGGCAGCGAGGAGGAGGGCTCCGGAGAGCGGACGGCGGTCGAGCATCGAGGTCGAGGGGCGGGGTGAGGGGGCCGCGGCCGGGCGGGGAGGGCTGCTGGCGGCCCTGGTGGGACGCCAGGGCCCGGGGGATCTTCCCGGGCATTGCGGACCTTGAACCGGCGAGGGGCGGGGCGCCCTTGCTGCCGGCGGTCCCTAGTCTATAGGGCCCGAGGCCGCCGGACCCAGGTGACTCTCGGCTCTCCCGGGGCTACAAAACATCGACGGGACCGCCCTGTGCAGGCCTGCGGCTCGCCCAGGGCCCTGGCACCCGCACGCGCCCCATCCACCTGCCTTCCAGCGCCGCGCCGCCTCCACGGCCCCATGACCTTCCCCCAAACGCCCACCCTCTTCACCGCCGCGCTCATCGCCCTGGGCGCCGCGAGCCCCTCGTTCGCCCTCCCGGCGGCCCCCCCGGCCCTCACCCAGACCGACCAGGACCCTCGGCTGGACGAGGCGGTGGACGCCCTGCGGCGCGGGGACATGATCACCGCTCGCCGACTCGTGGACGCCCTCTACGTCGATGAGCGGGAGCGCACGGCCCTCCGCCTGCTTCGGGAGGGAGACGGCCTGGGCGCGCTGGACGCCATCGACCAGGCCCTCGAGCTCGAGCTGGTCGGACGCGAGCGCCGGGCGGCGATGCTCATGGTCCGCGGCCGCGCCGCCTACGCTGCCGCGAGCGCCTCGACCCGCTACGCCTCCCTCTTCGAGGAGGCGCTCGAGACGTTCGAGCGCGCCGCCCAGGAGGGCGCCGGGGTCAGCGCCGCGCTGCGCGCGAGCCGCGCGGCACGGATGCTGGGCCTGAACCAGCAGGCCCTCGACGACGCCCGCGCCGCCGTCATCTGGATCGACAACGTGCCCGGGCGCTCCGCCGGCCTCGACGTCGACCAACCCTTCGCCCGCACCTGGGGCGAGGCTGCGTTCAGTTGCTACGTCGAACACCGGCAGGCCACGGACGGGGCGCCGGGCTCCCTCCAGACCAGAGCCAACCTGTTCAACGAGACCCGCCGCGCCATCGAGCGGTCCATCGGTGAGTCGCCCACGTCGCCCTGGGGCTACGAGCAGCTCGCCAACCTGTTCCTCTGGGAGCAGCGTGGTCCCGAGGCCCTGCAGACCCTCCGGACCGGTCTCGCGATCTTGCCGGACAACGAGGGCATCCACACCGCCTTCGTCCGTCAGCTCGGGGACCTCTCCCAAGCCCAGGCCACGGACGCGGGCGCCAGCCCCGCCGAGGCCCTGCAGGCTCGCTACGACGCCATCCTCGGGGCCTACGCCACCTTCCGCGAGCGCCACCCCGAGAACGCGCTCGGCTTCTGGTACAGCGCCTTCGAGACCTTCTATCTGGCGCTGGGCAAGTTCGAGACCTCCTCGGACGTGCGCGGCGCGGGCTCTGCCGAGTTCCGTGAGGCCGAGCGGCTGTTCGAGGTGTGCCGCGAGCGCGAGCCGGGCTTCACCGACGCCTGCGTCGACTACGAGATCCTCTGCCGCACTGCGCTGGGGTGGTGCCTCTACCAGCTCGAGGAGGACGAGGACGCCGAGCGGATGTTCTTCTCCGCCGAGGACCTGCGCCCCCTCGGATCCGAGGCCGCACGGCGGGGCCGCGCCGCGGGGCTGGACCTCTACCTCTCGGGCTCCGATGGCTCCAAGCGACTCCCCTCCGCCCTCGCCGGTCTCGACTTCCTGGTCCGACGGGCCACGGCGGACCCCACGAGCCTGAGCGGGCTGGAGCGCGGCGCCCGCCTCGCCGACCGCATGTTCTCCGCGCGACCGGAGAACCCCAACCTCGCCAACAACGTCGGCTTCGTGAACCGCGACGCCGCGGTGCTCCGAGAGATGGACGCCACCGCCCGCTTCGCGCGCGCGGAGTCCGACGAGGACCGCGCCGCCGCGGCGGCGAGCCGCGCCCGGGCCCAGGAGCTCATCGAGCGCAGCTGGGCGGCCTACTGCATCGCCGCGGCCATGACGCCCGATGATGTGCGGGTCGTGAACGACACCGGCCTCATCATGACGTACTACCTCCGCACCGACGCCGAGGCCGCGGAGCGCTACCTCCTCGATGCCGTGGCCGACGGGACGGTCCAGATCCAGGCCGACATGGACGAGAAGGAGCGCTACGCCCTCAACGAGGCCTGGGGCGACGCCCACCAGAACATGGGCATCCTCGAGATGACCCTCCGGGACAACCCGGCGCCCGCCCGAGACTGGTTCCTCAAGGCCCTGGAGATCGGGCCGCCGTCGAGGGAGTGGCTGCGGACCGACGTCCTCCCCAGGCTCGAGGAGTGGATCGAGACGGGCGTCCGTCCGGCCTCCCTCGACGAAATCGAGGCCAGAACCATCTGGGCCCACAGACCCTGAGAGCATTTTCGGGCCGACTTGGCCATCATTCCAGGCGCGCCCTGTCGCGCGCCGTCCCCGTCCACCACCAAGCCTCCGGCGACATGCTGCTTCACCTCACCCTCCTGGCCACCTGC
This sequence comes from uncultured Planctomycetaceae bacterium, assembly GCA_964511565.1. Taxonomy (GTDB): domain Bacteria; phylum Planctomycetota; class UBA1135; order UBA1135; genus Saltatorellus. Next base: position 271 of record CAZEFP010000098.1, on the reverse strand, counting down.
GCTCCGCTCGTGGCGGCCTCCCCGCCCGCGCCCGTGCTCGCTCCCGCGTCCGTCCACGACGACGTCGCGGACCTCGTCCGGCGGGGAAAGGCGGAGCTCCTGGCGGGCAAGGTCGACGAGGCCCTCGCCACCTTCCGTGAGGCCAACGACAAGAACGGCGGCGAGGTCGACACGGAGATCTGGGTCCTCAGGGCGCGGATGGCCAAGGGCGAGCTCGACGCCGCCTTCGAGCGGGTCATCGAGCTCGAGTCCGAGGGGCGCGGCGGGGTCG
>CAZEFP010000097.1:0-9024 GCA_964511565.1 uncultured Planctomycetaceae bacterium | reverse complement strand
CTCGGCGTAGTAGAGCGTGATGACCGTCTTCTCCTGAGTGGGCAGGTCCTGGATGGCCGCGACCATCACCTCCTTCATCTCCTCGAACTCGGCGGAGCCCACGGGGTCATCCGAGCGCGGGTCGGTGAGCATCGCGCCCAGCTCGGCGCTGATCCCCTCCCCGTCCGAGCCCGCGTCGAGGGACGTCTTCACCGCGGCGGAGGCCGTGACGAAGACCTCGTCGACCTCGTCGACGGTCCAGCCGAGGACCGAGGCGATCTCCTCGGGAGCGGGCTTCTGCCCCTGCTCCTGTTCCAGCCGCTCCATGACCGCCTCGACCTCACGGACCCGCTCGCGTCGGCCGCGCGGCAGGAAGTCCATCCTGCGCAGCTCGTCGAGGATCGCCCCGCGGATCTTCGGGTAGGCGTAGGTCGAGAAGGCGATCCCGCGGGAGCGATCCCAGCTGTCCGCCGCCGAGATCAACCCGATCATGCCGAAGCCGAAGAGGTCGTCCCGCTCGAGCGACCCGGGGACGTCGAAGAACATCCGGCCCACGATGTGCTTGAGCAGCGGGACGTGCTCCATGATCAGGGTGTCGCGGTCCTCGCCGGAGGCCCGATCCACGCGCTCGATGCCGTCGGTCACAGGACCCCTCCCCGGCGCACTCGCGCGGTGACGGCGCCCGGCGCCCGATCAGCCCGCCCCTCGGGGCGGACCGCGGCCATGGGCAGACCCTGATCCCAGGAGCGTCCCATCACTCGCGCACCTCCAGGCCTGACGCGAGCGGCTCCTCCGCCTCCTGGGGCGCCTCGGGCTCGGTGACCCGTGGCAGGAGCCAGCTCCCGAGGGACGTGAGCGCTCTCACCACCGTGAAGGCGATCACACCCCGGAACGAGGCGATATGGAGAGGGGCGTTGGCCATGAGGGAGATGAACGCAACGAGTGACCCTGACGTCACCGCGAAGATGCGGCCAGACGCGGTCCAGGTGCGGACCAGATCCCTCGTGCTCATTGCGCTATCGACCTTCATCAGGAGGACCCTTAGAAGTTTTTTCCTACTGCCAGGACCTCTCGCCGGGCCCCCGAGGAGGGCGCCAGGCGCTGCAGTCGAGACGCGATCTGACGGAGGCAGAGGTGCTCCAGGGCCTTGCGAGGGCGCATGGCGAAGGGCTGCTGCCGATCGGCGCTCCGGGCCACCGCGGTGGAGCGCGGCAGCCAGCCCGCCTGACGGGGCGAGCGGGCGAGGAAGCGCTCACAGATGGCCTTGAGCTTCCTCGCCACGGCCTCCCCTTCCTCCACGCCGCTGGCGTGGTTCACCACGATCTCCGGCGTCGGGATGTCCCCCTCCGTCCTGGATCCGAACTGGTCGAGGGCCTTGATCAGCCCGTAGGCGTCGGTGAGCGCCGCGAGCTCCGGCGTGGTCACGACGAGCACCCGGTCGGCGATCGACGCGAAGGCGAGGACATCCGGGCCGATACCGGCCGCGCTATCGCCGATCACCACGTCGTACTCCCCCGCCAGCCGGGCGATCAACTCGACGATCCGCTCGCGCTGGTCCTCGGTGAGCCGCCCCATGCGCTCCGTTCCGGAGCTGGCCGCGAGCACGTGGACCCCGCCAGGGCCCTCGACCACGCAGTCCGACGGCTCGACACTCCCGGAGAGCGCGTCCTCGAGAGTGCGTGGAGCGTCGAGGCCCAGGAGCACGTTGAGGTTCGCGAGCCCGAGGTCGAGGTCGACGATGAGGACACGTTTGCCCGCGCTCGCCATCTCCACGCCGAGGTTGGCGGCGACGGTCGTCTTGCCCACGCCGCCCTTACCGCCGGTGACGAGGACGAAGGGCGCCTCGATGACGCTGGTCATGCGATCCTCCCGAGCAGGGCGACGTCGGCGACACGCTCAGGCCGCGCGCGGTGGAAGTGGGGCGCGAGGTCCGGTCCGTTGGTCAGGAAGGCGAGCCCGAGGCCAGCCTCACGGGCCTGTTCGAGCGCAGGCAGGGGCCGCTCGGCCTCGTCGACCTTGGTGATCACCGCGCCCACGGGCTCGATCGACTCGGCCGCGTGGATCGCCGCGCGGATCGCGTCCTCCGAGGCGGTCGCAGAGAGGACCAGGAGGGTGGAGAAGCGCGTGCGCGCTCCGGAGGCCCGGCAATGGTCCTCGAAGGCCTGCAACGCCGCGATGTCCCGCCGCTCGTCGCCGCTCCCGTCGATGAGGAGCACGTCGAGTCGACCGGGGACGCGGCCCAGCTCCGCGGCCAGGCGAGCAGGGTCATCGAGGGAGATGGTGGGGATCCGGAGCTCGGTGCCGAAGGCCCGCAGCTGCGCCTCGACGCCGATCTTGCCCGCGTCGAGCGTCGCGAGAGCCACTCTCCGGCCCGCGCGCACCAGCCGGCTGGCGAGCTTGGCCACGGTGGTCGTCTTCCCCGTTCCGGACTGGCCGATCATCGAGATGACCGCGGTCTCGCCAGCCACCGCCGGGAGCGAGGCCAGCGAGAAGTGCTCACCGACGACCTTCGCGGCGAGGTCGAGCGGGTGCGAGTCGTCGGACTCCAGGCTGCAGACCCCCTCGAGGACGCTCTCCCGGAGCGCGGGGCTTCCACCGTGCTCCCGCAGTCGCCGCTCGACATCCGCCAGCGGAGTCCGCTTCCGCGCGGGGGCCGGCTCCGGCTCCGCCGCAGGCTCCGTCGTGGGCTCGAGCATGCGCGCCGCGGTCTGCCGCATGGCGCCCAGGATCTGAGTGCTCCGCGGGACCGTGTCCGAGACCACCAGGGACACACCGCCAGGGGCGGTGCGCTGGTCCACGACCACCGCCCGCGCGCCGAGGTCCCGTCGGGCCGCGAGCAGCGCGTCCCTCATCGTCCTTCCCTTGACGAGCCGGAGCTCGCCCCCGCCCTTGCCCTGCGTCCCCTCGGGGCGCCGTGCGGTGCTCTGTTGACTGGTGGATTCCATCGGTAGCTACGGTTTCGGGGTTGGGATTCGGTCAGGCAGCGGCGCTGCGAACGGGGGGGCGGACAACCGAGATCGTCTCGACCGCTCTTGCGGTGACGACCTCGTTGAAGGAGAGAACAGAGACCTTGGGGAGCGAGGCTCGAACGAGCTCGGAGAGGAACCTGCGGACGTTGGAGCGGACCAGCAGGACGACGTCGTCACCGGAGGCCGTGCCCTCGGCGATGGCCTTCCCGATCAGCTCGACGAGCTCGGTGAGGAAGGCAGGCCCCACGGCCTCGGCGTCCGGGTCGTTGTTGCGACCCACGGCCGCCGCGAGACGGGACTCGATCGAGGGGTCCAAGGTCACCGCGTGGATCACGCCCGATTCGTCCCCGAACTGCTCGCAGAGGGCCCGGCCGAGGCGCTGACGCGCCATCTCGGTGAGCGCCTCGACGTCGCGGGTCCGGGGCGCGTTGTCGGCCAGGGTCTCGAGGATCGCCGGCATGTTCCGCACAGGGATCCCCTCCATCAGGAGGTTGCGAAGCACCTGCTGCACCTCACCCACCGTCAGGCGCTCGGGCATGAGCTCCTCCACCACCGCCGGAGCCACGGCCTTGGCGTTCTCGATCAGGTCCTTGACGTCGTCTCGGGTGAGCAGCTCATCGAGGGAGCCGCGCAGGATCTCGGCCAGGTGGGTCACCAACACGCTGGTGGGGTCGATCACGGTGTAGCCGAGGATCTCGGCCTCGTCCCGGCGCCCCTCGTCGATCCACACCGCGGGGAGCCCGAAGGCCGGATCCACGGCCGCCTTCCCGGAGATCTTCGAGGTGGCCGTCCCCGGGTCCATGGCGAGGTGCTTCGAGGGCTCGATCTCCCCGGCCGCGACCTCCTGGCCGCCCAGGAGGACGCGATAGGCCTTCGGCCCGAGCTTGATGTTGTCTCGGATCCGCACGGGGGGGAGGACCACCCCGTCCTTGAGCGCGAAGCGGCGCCGGAGCTGAGCGATGTGGTCGAGGATGCCCGCACCGGAGGCGTCCTGGACGAGCGGGATCAGCTGGTAGCCGATCTCGAGGCTCGCTCGGTCCACCTTGAGCAGGTCCGCCACGCCGTCGTCGGCGTCCTCGGTCTCCTTGGCCGCCTTCTCCTCACGCGCGCGCTCCTCCTCCTGCTCGACCTCCTCCTTGGCCTTGACCGTGGCCATCCCGCCACGCCACATCAGGAGCAGCGCGATGGCGAGGACGAAGAAGGGCAGCGACGGCATGCCCGGCAGGAGACCGATCGCGAAGATCGTCGCCGCCGCGATGAGCGTCGCCTTGGGACGCTGGCCGAGCTGTCGGGCGAGATTCGGACCGAGGCCCGAGTCACTGGAATCCTTGGTGACGAGGACACCCGCGGCCGTCGAGATCAGCAGCGCGGGGATCTGGCTCACGAGGCCGTCACCGATGGTCAACATCGAGTACCGGTCGACCGCCTCACCGAACGAGGCGCCGCCCGACGCACCGATCACGATCCCCCCCACCAGGTTCAGCGCGGTGATGACGAGACCAGCGATCGCATCGCCGCGGACGAACTTCGAGGCGCCGTCCATCGCTCCGTAGAACTCGGCCTCGCGGGCGACCTTCTCTCGCCGCGAGCGCGCCTCGTCCGAGTCGATGAGCCCTCCGTTCAGGTCGGCGTCGATGGCCATCTGCTTGCCCGGCATCGCGTCCAGCACGAAGCGGGCGGCGACCTCGCTGACGCGACCAGAGCCCTTCGTGATGACCACGAACTGGATCACGATGAGGACCAGGAAGACCACCAGTCCCACGCCCAGGTTGTCCCCGGTGACGTACTCACCGAAGGACTTGATGACGTTGCCCGCCTCACCGCCCGAGAGGATCAAGCGCGTACTGGCCACGTTCAGCCCGAGCCGGAACAGCGTCGCGAAGAGCAGGATGGTCGGGAACGTGGAGAGTTCGGTGGACTCCCGCACGTGCATCGTGGCCATCAGGATGAGGATGGCCGACGACAGGTTCAGCGCCAGCAGCAGATCGAGGGCCACCGGCGGGAGCGGCGCGACGAGCGTCAGCAGGAGCCCGAGGACTCCGAAGCCGAGCATCCAGTCGGTCATCCGCTTCAGGCGGTCAGAGCCCTCGGCCCCCTTGTTCATCAGGCTGTCCATGGCTGTTCAGTTCAGGCGGCGGCCGCCCCCTGAGCCCGGTAGACGTAGGCGAGGACCTTGGCGACGGCCTCGAAGAGGTCCTCCGGGACGGCGTCCCCCACGTCGCAAGCGCGGTGCAGGGCGCGGGCCAACGGGGGTTCCTCCACGACGAGCACGTCGTGCTCCGCCGCGATGGCCCGGATTCGCAGGGCGACCTCGTCGAGGCCCTTCGCCAGCACCGTCGGCGCGGCGTCCGTGCCATCGACGTAGCGGAGCGCGACCGCGTAGTGGGTCGGGTTCGTGATGACCACCGTCGCGTCCGGGACGTCGTCCATCATCCGGCTCATGGCCATCTCGCGCTGGATCTGACGGATCCGGGCGCGAACGTGGGGGTCGCCCTCGGCGTTCTTGTGCTCGTCGCGGACCTCCTTCTTGGACATCCGCTGGTCCTTCGCGAACTGGAGGCGCTGGTAGATGAGGTCGATGAGCGAGATCGCGATGATCACCAGCAATCCGGCCGCGGTCGTCCGCAGCAGGAGCCTTCCGATGGCCACCACGCTGGTCTGCACGTCCGTCCCTGCCACCGCAGAGATGGCCGGGATCTCGAGCCAGCAGACCGTCGCGATGGCCGCTGCGATGCACGAGATCTTCAGGACGCCAAGGGCCGTCCGCATGAAGCCCCTGGGTCCGAGCACCTTCTGGAAGCCGCTGATGGGGTTCAGCTTCTCCACCTTGACCTGCACCGCCTTCGGGGAGAGCTGGAGACCGATCTGGCCGTAGCCCACCAGGAGTCCGACCAGGAGCACGGGGCCGACCAGGAGGGTCAGCGGCCCGAAGACGGAGTTCCCCGCCCGGCGCAGGAGCCCGGTGAAGTCGCCGACCACGAGCTCCTGGATCGCCAGGCGGGACGCCTCCTGGGCCCCGTCCACGACGAGCAGGCCTGCCGCCTCCGTGAGGCCGCCCCCCACCGTCATGATCGAGATCGCCGTCGCCGCGAGCATGATGCCGGCCACGAACTCGGTCGACATCGCGACCTGTCCGTCGGCGCGAGCCTCCTCGAGCTTCCGAGGGGTCGCCTCCTCGGTCTTCGCGTCCTTGTCCTCGTCCGCCATGTCAGACCTCGATCGCGTCGAGGCCGGCCTCCAGTCCGGTCATGAAGTACTCGAGCAGCGAGTGCATCGCGGGCGCGAGGGTCGGGCTGAGGAGTCCGATGGCCGCCAGCCCGCCGCCGACGCGGAGGCTGAAGCCCATCTCGAGGACGTTGACCTGCGGGACCGCCCGGGCGATGAGCCCGATGGTCAGCGAGACCATCATCAGGAGCGCGAGGATGGGCGCGGCGAAGGCGATGCCCGCCGAGAACATCTGCGAGAAGAAGGCCGCGATCATGTGCGGGAGGTCCGCGCCGACCACGAGGGCGCCGACCGGTGCCCGCTCGAAGGACTCCGCGAGGGCCCGGATGACCCAGTGGTGGCCGTCCACGGAGAGCAGCGCGAGGAAGAACAAGGACTCGTTCATCCTCGAGAGGACTGGCATGGACTCGCCCGTGCTGGGATCCACCGAGTTGGCCATCGTGAACGCCATCTCGTTGCCGATCAGCTCCGACCCAACTCGCATGGAGGTCAGCACGAGGTGGAGGACGAACGCGAGCGCGAAGCCGACGGCCATCTCCCGACCGATGTGCAGCGCGAGCTCGACCGGCGAGCTCACGACCACGGGCGGGAGGCCCTGGGCGAGGAACATGGCCGCGCTCACGGACACCACCAGGGCGATCTTGTAGCCCTGGAAGGACGCACCGGAACCGATCAGCGGTGTGAGCAGGAGCAGAGCGCCCGTGCGCGTCGCGAACAGACCGACGCTCTCCAGCATGCCAGGCATGAAGAGGGCGTCGAGGAGGCCCTGGGCCCCCGGCTGTGTCGCGATCGTCGCCATCACTGCAGCCCGAACTCCGTCAGCCGGCTCAGCACGCCAGCGGTGTAGTTGCCGAGGTACTGCAGCGCCGGGGCCAGGATCAGCAGCGTCGCCCCCATCACGGCGAGCATCTTCGGGACCATGGAGAGCGTCTGCTCCTGGACCGAGGTGAGCGCTTGGAAGAGGCTGACTGAGACGCCGACGATGAGCCCGATCCCCATGATCGGGCCAGCGATGACCAGCACGACCACGATCAGCTCGCGAGCGAGGTCGACGATGTAGGTGTCGAGCGCCATCGATCAGCCTCCTGCCACGGTTGCAAAGGAGGTGACGATCGAGGCGGTGACGAGGCGCCAGCCGTCCACGAGGACGAACAGCAGCACCTTGATCGGCGTCGAGATCATGACGGGCGGGAGCATGAACATGCCCATGGAGAGCAGCACGCTGGCGACGACGAGGTCGATCACGAGGAACGGCAGGAACAGCAGGAAGCCCATCTGGAACGCCGTCTTGAGCTCGCTGAGGATGAAGGCGGGGATCACCACCGTGAGCGGCAGGTCGCGGGCCTCCATCTGGGGATTCTCCACGGCGTCCACCTCGTCCGGCTCGAGCGTTCCGGCGAAGGCGAAGGCCACCGCCTCGTCGTTGCCCGCGATCTCCGCGAAGAGCGCGAGCTCCTTCTGGCGGGTGTTGGCCACCAGGAACCCGCTCAGGGAGCCCCACGCCCGATCCGCGCACTCCTCGATCTGGATCTCCCCCTTCTCGTACGGCTTCCAGGCGTTCGCGTAGAGGTCGGTGCCCACCGGCGCCATCACGAACATGGTCAGGAACAGAGCCAGCCCGATGATGACGGGGTTCGGGGGGAGCTCGTTGAGCGAGAGCGCCCGGCGGACGAACGAGAGGACGATCACGATGCGCGTGAAGCTCGTGAGCGTGATCAGGATCGCCGGAAGAAGGCTGAGGACCGTGAGGAGGAGCGCGATCTCCACGGCCGACGACAGCCGCCCTTCCTGCTGACTCACCGCAGGCGCCTCCTCCTCGGTGGCGCCCGCGACCTCGGCGGTCTCCTGGGGCAGGAGCTGGGTCGACGCGAGCTCACCCTCCGGAGCGAGGTCGGCCTGGGCCACGGCTGAGGCCGGATAAGACGCCGCCAGCGCCGGCGAGGCGCCGGCGCACAGGGCGAGGAACAGGACCGTGATGAGGGCGATGCACCTCATGCGATGAACTCCCGGGTGGCGCCGCCGGAGGGCGTGGTCTCGGCAGGAGGCGAGCCGTCGAGGGTCGAGGCGCTCGGGTTCGCGCCGCGCGGAGTCACCGGCGTGATGGCGGACGAGGGCGGCTGGGGCGCGAGCTCACGGATCCCGAGGAGCCGCGACTTGGCATCCTCGAGCCGACGCATGAAGGGCGCCTCGCTCTGCTCCTCCTGGTTCGACCGGTCGTGGTCGATGGCCTCCGAGTCGAGCTCTGCCACGAGATCGACGCTGCGCTCCCCCAGGCCAAGGGCGAAGGTCCGGTCATAGCAGCGAACCACGGCGAGCTGCCGCTTGTTGCCAAGGGGCAGCACATCGAGGATGTGCAGGTCACGCTTGCTCGCGCGAGCCCGGAGCGACCCCCCGACGATCTTCCTGAAGAAGAAGGCGAGGGCGGCGATCGTCACGACGAACACCGCGACCGTGGCGAGGAGCCAGCTGAGGTCGGGACCCGCCGTGGGCGCGAGAGGCGTCGCGAGCGCGGCGCCGCTTTGAAGTTGGAGTGCGAGGGGGAGCGTCATATGGCCCCGGACGGATTGGCCGGGACACGCTCCATCGCAAGGTGCGTGCCAACCGCCTTGCCGGGGGCCTCAAGCGCGCTCCGCGCGGGCCAGTGTTGGATTTCGCGACGGTCGCTGTCGCTTAGCCCGACACATCGCAGCGTCCGCCGCTGCCCTCGGACACATCCGGGGCTTGCCGGGCCAGATCACGGCGAGACTCCCTGGTGACCTTGAGCCGCTGGATCAGCGCCTCTCGGTCCTGCTTCACGGCCGCCGTGAGCACCGCGTTGAAGGCGGGCGCCGTCGCACGAGACGCCGACCGT
>CAZEFP010000096.1:4191-9047 GCA_964511565.1 uncultured Planctomycetaceae bacterium | reverse complement strand
AGCTCGACGTTTTTGCTGGGGGTATAAAGCTAACGGGTGATGTTGATCCTGCTGCTGGCAGTGGGTTCACCGAGCTTTTTGCCGTCGACCTTGATGGAAACGCGTTAGATCACTACGACGGGAGTCGTGAGTACAACTCTGATCTGAAGCAGGGAATTGGCTACGTTCAATTGAGAAGTGGGACGTCTCTGGATCTTGCCGGAAGGGAGTTCGCTAGAACTCTATGGCTTGAGGGCGGGGCGAGCACACGGAGGGTAACGACGGGCGGCCTCCCCCGGACACCCTGCGGGAGGTCCCGCGAACATCCGCGCCGCCGCGGGCCCCTCAGCGGCCGATTCGCTTCGCCCGCACGAAGTTGGTCAGGATCCGGAAGACGGAGGTGTCGAACACCTCGGCGGAGGCCGCGGACGTCGACTTCCACCACTTCTCCTCCCCGAGCGTCCGCAGCTGGAGGGGCTTGAGGCCCATGTGGTTCACCGCGAAGGCCTGACGGTCGATGGGCTTCTTCAGGCCGGTCGCCGCGCTGAACCCCTGCTCCTCGAAGTGGTTGGCCGTGTCGAGCACGGTCCCGTGCCCCATGCGGAACCACGCCGCGAGGTCGCCGCAGCCGTGGCGCGTGGCGGCGCTCGGGCTGTCCAGCAGCACCTCCACCCGCTCGGGGTCGAGGACCTCGATCAGGTGTGCGCCCACGAGGCTGTAGTAGGGCTGCACGCCGCCGTCGAAGACGCCGCGCAGGAACGGTGAGGCGGCGCCCACCCGCGTGGGGACGGCGAAGACGTTGTCCATCACCTCCTGGGGCCAGGGGAACTTCGCCACCAGGGCGGGGAAGCTCCGCTGCACCGTGTACGTGAGGGACCAGCAGGAGGAGAACAGCGCCCCGCCGGAGCGCACGAACCACTGCACCGCCTCCACGTCGGCGGGGGCGATCTCCCCGGTGCACCCCACCAGCAGGATCGCGCCCGGGTGGAGCCGCGACTGCTGGACCTTGCCCGCCGGCGCGAGCCGGAACTTGATCCCGAGGCGCCGCAGCACCTTCTCGATGTGATCGCCGCGGCCGGGGATCACGATCACGTCGAGCCCCTGGTAGATCGCGGCCTCGTTCACCCCGTACCCGTAGCGCTTGTCCAGGTCGCGCTGCTCGCGCTTGGTCCGGAAGGTCGCGCGCTTGCCGTTCTTCTCCCACCACGCCGGCCAGTCGCCCGGCTCCATCACCATTCCGCTGCGTCCCGAGAAGGCGAGCAGCGCGCGGTGCGCCGTCTCCATCACGCAGGAGTGTTCGTCCTCCAGCGCCGCGAGGAGCGGCGGCACGCAGTCGGGCCGCGAGAGCTGGGCGAGGCCCTCGGCCCCCGCCGCCCGGAGCTGCCACGCCTCCGCCGCGAGGAGCCCCTTGAGCGGCTCGAGGGCCGCCTCCGAGCGAGTCCGCCCGAGGGCCACCGCCGCCGTGGTCGTGAGCGCAGGCCCCGGCCCGTCCGCGATGAAGGCGGTCAGCGCCTCGACCACGGGAGGGGCCGCCTCCGGCTGGCCGAGGGCCACGGCGACGGCCTCGAGGACGCGCTCGCTGGACCCCGCCTCGAGCAGCTCCACCAGGGCCAGCGCCGGGGGCTCGAGGGTCTCCCGCTCCGCCCCCTCGGTCACGTCGACCTTGGAGGCGAGCAGTTCGACCAGCTGCAGCTGAACGCGCGGGTCGAACTCACCCGCGAGGGACTCCTCGGCGAGCCCGAGGGCCGCGTCGCCGATGACCCCCATGGCGTGGGCCGCCGCGGCGCGGGTGGGGACGTCGTCCGCGTGGAGCAGCCGCTCGATCCAGGGCGCGGCACCATCGGCGTCGACGCTGCCCGCGCCGAGCACCCTGGCGAGCCGCGGCCGCGCCTCGACCGACGCCGCGACGGGTGTGCCCTCCGCCGCCTCGAAGCAGCCCGCGAGGTACGCCCGCGCGTCGGCCGGCGACATGGTCCCCAGCGCCCCTGCGATGGCGCTCTCCAGGCGGCGCTCGATGACCGCGGGCATCCCCATGGCCGTGAGCGCCGGCCGCAGGGTCAGGGCGTCGCCCGGCGTCGGAGCGTCGGCGACGGCGTCGAGGGCTGCGCACACCACGGCGATGTCCCCCGGTTCGTCGAGACGCTCCATGACGAGGTCCTGCAGGGTCTCCCGGCGGACGACGTCCGCGCCTCGGGACACGGAGACCATCGCCCGCGCGGCCGCCGGGCGCTCCGCGGACTCCTTCGACTTCAGCCCCTTGGCGAGGCGCTTCACGTCCTTCGCCGCCGCGCGCTCGTCCGCGGCCAGCGGAGCCTCCGAGGCCTCCACGCACCGGGCCAGCGCCGCGGCCGCGACGAGGAACGTCTTGCCGGAGCACTTCTTCATCAGGGCCGACACGGCGGAGCCGTCGGCGCAGCCACCGAGGAGGCGCGCCGCAGAGGTGCGCGCCTCCGTGAACGGTGACTCCAGCGCCACCTCGACCATGCCCTTGGTGATGGCCTTGGTCACCGGGCGCCCCTCGAGGCCCTGGATGGCCGCGAGCACCACGAGCAGGTCCTCGTCCCCACGCGCCGCCTTGATCAGCGCGGCCTCGGCCTTGGGTGAGGGGTCCGTCGCGAGGTCGAGGGCGGCCACCTGGCGATCGGTGGGGTCCTTGGCCCGGATGTTCCTGAGGGCGTCGGTTGGGTCCTGACCTCGCGCCGTCATGGCGGAGACCTCGGCGGACGGTCCGGGGGCCGCGCCCACTGGAGTCAGGGCAGAGAGCGCTGCGAGAAACCAGGCCCCTGCGCCGAATGCGACAAACGGGCGCACCTCGATTCCTTCTGTTCCATTCATCGCGATGCCCTCTCCTGGGCGCTTCGATCATGCCAGAACGAGCAGGGCAACGCGGCGCACCCGTGGGTAAGTGGAGCCCCCGCCTCCATTCGGAGAGACCGCTTCGGAATCCCCGGGCAATGGTTTGCCTGGACCTCCTGTGCCCCTAAAGTCCGGACCCGGCCAGGCACCTTTCGCCTCGACCGGCACTCCCCCCCCTTCGATCCGACGAAGGACCCCCCGGGGAGCCTCCATCTTGGAGGAGCAGGATGAGGTGAGAGCGGCTCCCGGCCAGCCCGAGAGGACCGAGCCAGCATGGTCTGGTCCACGCCCACCCCCCAACCGGCTACCCGCCAACCTCCTGTCTCCAAATGACGGCCACGACCCGCCAGGAAGCGGTCCGCTCCATCGCGAGCGACGCGTTCCTCGACCTTCGCGAAGACATCTCCGGCCTCGAGGGCCAGTCCCTCTCCGACTCGTTCGGTCGCTACGTCTTCAGTGACGACGTGCAGCGCCAGACCCTGCCCGAGGTGATCTACCAGGCGCTGCGCAAGACCATCGAGACCGGCGCCAAGCTCGACCTCGAGATCGCCGACGAGGTCGCCCGCGCCATGAAGACCTGGGCGGTGGGACACGGTGCGACGCACTACACCCACTGGTTCCAGCCCATGACCGGGCTGACCGCGGAGAAGCACGACTCGTTCCTCAAGCCCACCGGCTCGGGCGGCGCGATGCTCGAGTTCTCGGGCAAGCAGCTCAGCCAGGGCGAGCCCGACGCGTCGAGCTTCCCCTCGGGTGGCCTGCGCGCCACCTTCGAGGCCCGCGGCTACACCGCCTGGGACCCGACCTCGCCCGCGTTCGTCCGCAAGTCCGCCAGCGGCGCGACCCTCTGCATCCCCACGGCCTTCTGCTCGTGGACCGGAGAGGCTCTCGACAAGAAGACGCCCCTGCTCCGCTCCTGCGAGGCCATCTCCCGCTCGGCGGTCCGGCTCCTGCGTGCCATCGGGGAGTCCTCCGTGACCCGCGTCTCCGCCACGACCGGGGTCGAGCAGGAGTACTTCCTCGTCGACCGTCAGTTCTATCACCTGCGCCCCGACCTCATGGCCTCCGGGCGCACCCTGTTCGGCGCGATGCCTTACAAGGGCCAGGAATTCGACGACCACTACTTCGGCTCCATCTCGGGCCGGGTCCTTGACTTCATGCGTGACCTCGAGAAGGAGCTCTGGCTCCTCGGCGTCCCGCTCATGACCCGCCACAACGAGGTCGCCCCCAGCCAGTTCGAGCTCGCGCCCCAGTACTCGGGTGTGTCTGTCTCCATCGACCAGAACATGCTGACCATGAGCGTCCTCAACGACGTGGCCGAGCGCCACGGGCTCGCGGTCCTGCTGCACGAGAAGCCGTACGCCAACTTCAATGGCTCCGGCAAGCACATGAACTGGTCCATCGGCGACGACCTGGGCCACAACCTCCTCGAGCCCGGCAGCACGCCCCACGAGAACCTCAAGTTCATGATGACGCTCACGTCCATCGTGCGCGCCGTGGATCTGCACCAGGACCTGCTTAGGGCCTCCATCGCCTCGGCGGGGAACGACCACCGGCTCGGGGCCAACGAGGCGCCGCCGGCGATCATCTCGATCTTCCTCGGCTCGCAGCTGACCGAGGTCATCAACGCGATGATCGAGGGCCGCGCCCCGGCGAACTCCGGCAAGGGGTCCTTGCAGCTCGGCGTGGACGCCCTGCCCGAGCTACCCCAGGACATCACCGACCGGAACCGGACCTCACCGTTCGCCTTCACCGGCAACAAGTTCGAGTTCCGCGCGGTCGGCTCCGGTCAGTCGGTCGCCTACCCCGCCGCCTTCGTGAACACGATCGTCGCCGAGTCCATGGACTACATCTGCGACGAGCTCCAGGCGCGCGGCGGCGCGAACGCCGAGAACATCAACGCCGTCGTCCGAGAGACCCTGGCGAAGCACCAGCGCGTGCTCTTCGACGGGGACAACTACTCCGACGAGTGGGTCACCGAGGCCGAGAAGCGTGGGCTCCTCAACCGGCGCACCACGCCG
>CAZEFP010000096.1:0-4181 GCA_964511565.1 uncultured Planctomycetaceae bacterium | reverse complement strand
TCGCTCTCTCCGAGAAGAAGAACGCCGACCTGTTTGAGAAGTTCGGGGTGCTCACCTCCCACGAGCTCGAGTCGCGGGCGAACGTCAGCAACGAGATCTATGCCTCGAAGATCCGGGTGGAGGCGCTGGCGGCCATCGACATGGCCCAGACCATGATCCTGCCCGCCGCTTCGGCCTTCCAGTCGCAGCTCTCCGAGACCATCCGCGGGGTGCGCGGGGTGGACGAGTCCATCCCCACGGGCGCCCAGGTGGAAGCGCTGCACTGCACCGCGGCTGGCGCCGTGGCTCTCCAGGAAGCGGTGAACGCCCTGAACGACGCGCTCGCCAAGGTGGACGGCGCGGGGCACAGCGAGGCGGAGCACGCCCAGGCCATGCTCTCCGAGGTCATCCCCCAGATGGAGAAGGTGCGCGCCGCCGCGGACGGCCTCGAGAAGGTCGTGGACGACGACCTGTGGCCGCTCCCGAAGTATCGCGAGCTGATGTTCATCCGCTGACGAGGGGCGCGCTCCTTCCAACGGACGCCGGAAGCCGGCGCGCGACCCCGTCGTGCGCCGGCTTCTTCATGGCGGAGACGCCGCGCGCTCCATGCGGCGGCGCCCCTTTGGACGCGCTGCAGCCGCCGTGTCGCTTCCAACCGACGACGGCCGGAGCATGCCCGCCCCACGGCGATCCGACGTGCTGGCCGAGAACGATCTCGAGGCCAGCGAGCGCCCCCGAGCGGGGCGGACGGGAGGTCGGGGAGGTGGTAGCGAGGGCGGGACTTGAACCCGCGACCCCTGGCTTATGAAGCCAGTGCTCTAACCGACTGAGCTACCTCGCCGCCGTTTGGCCCGGAGAATCTACCGCTCGGGGGTTCCCTCGGCAAGGGGCGGCGGCGAGACCCGCAGGGTCCCCGGGCGGCCGCTCGGGGCCAAAGGCGAGCCTCCGCCCCGGGACCCGGTCATCGGGTCCAGGCGCTGCGGATCGCGTCGGGGTCGGCGTCCCCGCAGAGGGTTCCGCGCACGCTGGTGTACCCGACCTGGATCGGGGTGGCGTCCCCGGTGTCCGGACAGAAGCTGAGGCAGTCGTCGATCGGCCGCGAGTAGAGGTGCAGCGAGACGCCGTCCCCTTGCTCGCCGGCGCGGATCTGGTGCAGGGCGATCTCGTCCCGGATGAACGCCACGCCCCCCGCCTCGTAGACCTTGACCCTCCCGCGCTTCAGCTCGCCGTCGCGGGCCGAGAAGTGCTCCTCCTCCAGGGCGCCGTCCAGGATCGCCATCCAGCAGTTCTGGTCCCCGTGGTCGTGGATCGCTGAGGCCTGACCGGAGCGCCAGCACAGCAGCAGGAGCTCGAAGTCGCGGGAGCGCCAGATGAGGTTCCGCCCGTAGGAGGCGTCACCGAAGATCGCATAGGGGCGCCACGAGTCCTCGGATGCGGCGTAGGCCCGCAGGAGGGCGGCCACCTGCGCGCCATCCACGTCCTCGGGCGCGACCCCCTCCAGCTCGGCCTCGAGCTCGATGGTCAACCGGTCCAGGGAGCAGTCCTTGGATCGTTCCGGGCGGGCCATGGCTGGGGCGACGTCGCTGTCGGTCCTGGGGTCGAGGTCGGTCATCTTGGGGTCGGGGTCCGGGGAAGGGCTCCTCCTCAGTGTCCGTCACCGACGCGGTCCCGTCCAGCAGGGTCCGCCGATGCCGGGCCCGGGCCGCCTCGCCCGGCCCGCAGGCCCCCGTGGCAGGAGGGAACTCGCAACACGGGTCCCGCATCGGGGCGCCGCGACCTCCGATTCACCCTGCGGGGCGCCACGGCCTAGGGAGCCGGGTCCGTCCGCTCGGTGCCGCCGTGGGCCACGGCGAAGAGCACGCACGGGGGATCTCCATCGCTCCCCGAGGCCGTCGGCGCGTGCTCGCTACCCGCCGGATACCTGATGAAGTCGCCCGCGGTCAGGACCCTGCCGTCATCGTCGGTGTAGCCGCCAGCGAGGACAAGCACGTCCTCGGGGCCGAGGTGCCGGTGTCTGGGATACCCACAACCAGGGTTCATCCGGATCAGAACGGTCTGGGACGGTCCCGTCGAGTCCGGGGCGAGGTCCACCCACGAGACCCCCTCGATGCGGGTCTCCCGCCAGGGCAGGTCCGCCAGGGGGCCATTCAGGGCCAGTCCAGGAAGGTGCATGGACGCAGGATAGCGAGCCACCTGGCTCCGCGGGCGTCGGGCCGCTTCAGGCCACGGGCAGGCCGACCCGATACAGGAGGCGTGGGAGATCCCGATCCGATCCGTCCGCGCGCCGCCGCCCAGGACACCTTCTCCGTGCTCGCGGACGCGACCGTGCGGCTGGCCGCCTCGGCCTGCGCAGGTGGACGGGAGGCGGTGGAACGCGAGCTCCTGAGGGAGGTCGTCCAGTCTGGCTGGGCCACCGCGGCCGGGATCTGGACCCGGACCCAAAGGAGCGCTCCATGGCGCCAGCTCCGCGGGTACGGAGGCGCGGTCCCCTCGCCCGAACAGGCCAGCGCAGGGCCGACCGCCACGGTCCATGAGCTCGGCCCCTGCCGCTGCCTCGTGGCCCAGGGCGGTCTGCTCAACCGGGAGGAGGCCCTCGAGGCCATCGACGTCCTCGCCGCCGCGGTGAGCCTGACGTGGCACGGTGACGACGAGGCGCCGCCCCCGCTCCCGTGCGCCGATCCGAGCTGAATCCGAATTTGGAACGGCCAAGGGGACAAATTCTCGGAACTAGGAACCCTCCCCCAACCAAGGTGCCTTCCGGCCATCGAGACGCCGCTCAGCGCCGCGACCGAGGGTAATACACCTAGGGCTGCTCCAAGGTCGGAGGGCAGTGGCTCGGCCCCCCCGTCGGCCGCGCAGAATTGGCCGAACCGACTCGTTGGCGAGGGGCCGGCCGTCCGTAATGTGGGGGTGCGGGAGGTAGTCAAATACCACCCAGCATGGGGGCCACTCGAGAGGTGCGCTGCGTTGCGAGCCGCGGCGTATCCGGGAAGCTCGGGAGGCCCTTCTCTCTCTAGGGTCGGTGATGCTAGCTCACCGACCCTTCTTTCATGCCCTCTCGTACGGTCGCCCAGGTGGACCCGGAACGGGCCCGGACCGACCCGTTGGTGGACGCACTCCCACGGAGCGGATCCAGGCGGCCGAGGAGGCGGTACGATCCCGCCCAAGATCCGAAAGGCCCACCCCCTCCCCCATGATGCGCTCGCCCATCGTCTCCCTGCTCGCACTCCTCGCCGCCTGGCTCCTCACCCCGGCCTCGCAGGCCCAGACGCCCCCCGCCCCGGCCCCGACCGCCGCGCCGGCGGCCCCCGCACAGCCCTTCCTCTGGCGTATCCAGCGGGGCGAGGCGAGTGGGTACCTCTACGGCACGATCCACCTTCCAGACGCCCGAGCCCTGGCGATCCCCGGGCAGGTCGAGGCGGCCCTGGCCAGCAGCACAGCCCTGTTCACCGAGATCGAGACCACGCCTGCGGTCGAGGCCCAGGTCCAGATGGCAGCGCTCCTGCCCCCCCAGGGCCGGCTGGACCGGATGGTGGGTCCCGAGACCTGGGCTCGCGTCGAGGCCCGGATCAAGAAGGCCGGGCTGCCCGCCGCGTACTCCGCGGGCCTGGCGCGGATGAAGCCGTGGGCCGTGGGCGCAACGCTGCCGATGATGAGGTACCTCCCCGAGATGAGCGCAGGCAGGCCCCCGCTGGACAAGTGGCTCTTCCAGAGGGCCCGGGAGGCAGGCAAGAAGGTTGGAGGCCTCGAGGACCCCGCGGAGCAGATCGCGGCGTTCGAGGTCTTCACCGACGCGGAGCACATCTCGATGCTGACCGACACCCTGGACGAGCTGGACAGGGTCGAGGCCGACGGTCGCGACCTGATCGAGGAGACCCTCACGGCGTGGCTCTCCGGCGACGAGGAGCGCCTGCTGGCGCTGATGGACGCGGGTTTCGGCACGGATCCGGCCTTGAGGGAGCGCGCCGCAGCCTCCTTCCTGTGGCGACGGAACCTGCGCATGGCCAAGCGGATCGACGAGCGCATGGGCCCAGGAGGCACGACCTTCTTCGCCGTGGGCGCCCTCCACATGCCTGATGCCCCGACGGTGCTCGCCGCCGCGTCCGAGGAGGATGGCACGCCCCGGCGAGTGCAGCCGACCTTCGAGGTCGAGGAGGGCACGCAGGCCCCCAAGCTCGGCCTGGTCACGTTGCTCCGCCGCC
>CAZEFP010000095.1:0-9068 GCA_964511565.1 uncultured Planctomycetaceae bacterium | reverse complement strand
GGTTCTGCTGGCGCTCGACGTACTCCTCGAAGTCGATCAGGTGCCAGGGCGCGTCGGGGAACTTGTCGAACCCCACGACCGGCCGGTGGTCGGTCATGATCGTCTTCCCGTCGCGCTCGACCATCAGGCCGGGGACGGTCTCGAGGCTCTCGCCCGAGTCGATGGCCTGAACCACGTCCCGGAAGGTGAGCTCCCCCTGACCGAGACCGACGGCGTCAGCGATGCCCTCCTTGAAGAAGAGCTCCGGGGCCACGCTGGGGAACCAGCCGCCCCAGATGATCGGGAGATCGGGATGCCGCTGGCGGATCGCCTTGGCCACCCGCGCCCCGTGGGCGACCTGGAAGCCGAGGATGCAAGAGGTGGCGAACAGCATCGCGCCGTCGCACGCCTCCATCAGGCGCTCCATGTAATCGTCGTGCACCATGGCGTCCACGATCACGACTTCGTAGCCCTCCTGAACGGGCCACGCCGCGATCTGGAGCAGCTCGAGCGGCAGCAGGTCCGCCGCGACGCGCACACCCTCCTCCGGATCTGCCCGGAGGGGCATGAACAGCACGATGCGTTTCTTGCGCTGGATCATGGAAGGAACGGGGCGGGGAGACTGGCCCGCTGGGTATAGATCGGCTGGGGGGTGGGGTCCGGTGAGGGGGGATCTCTGCGAAACCTCTCCCCGCGGGCCATTCGTCCACCCCCGCGTCCCCTGAGAATACCCGAGCCCCATGGGCCGGGGGGGAGGCAGGCGCCAGGGCGTGCCCCCTCTGGCGGTCATCTGGCGCGGTTTATTGCCCCATGTCCCGCTGGGAGACCGGCGCAAGCGGCCCCCTCGATCACCGGTGAGCCCCGCGGGCGGGACGCGCTCATGGGGGAGTCCCTAGTAGGTTTCTTCCACCCAGGCCTTCCAGGCGCGCTCGAACTGGGCGTAGGTCATGCCCAGCTCGTCCTTGAACAGCGCCCGCTGGACGTCGGGGAGCGTCGTGGCGTCGTCGATGTGCTCCTCGTTCTTGATGCCAGAGACGCTCGCCAGGTAGGTCTTGAGGAACTCGGGGTGGACCTGGACGAGGTAGTCGAAGATCGACCAGGTGGCCAGGTGATGGGGCCTCTCCAGCTCCGCGAAGGTCCGCATCTTCACCAGGGAGGCGAACGAGGGCCCATCGCTGGACTTGACCAGCTTCAGGGTCGGGGCCTTCCAGTCGGACTTCTTGAACATCTGGGCCGCCGAACCCTCGGAGGAGTCGAAGGTGTTGAAGCGCGGGTTGATGTTGCGCTCGAACCAGTGGGCGGCGCCCTCACGGATCCAGATGGGCTTGTCGTACGAGTAGTGCTTGTACCCGTTCATCATCATCTGGGTGACGTTGAACGCCACGTGACCGTGCAAGCCCTCGTCGACTCTGAGCTGGCCCTGGCCCGTGTGGGCGATGAAGCAGAGCGTGTCGCGGTCGCGGATGTTCCACCGCTGGCTCAGCTTGGTGGTCAGCCCGAGCCGGGCCGTCAGGAAGCGCGTGGCGGCCTTCTCCGAGGGGAGCACGAGGACCTCGAACTTCCCCATCTGGCCCATGTAGGGTCCGATGCCCCAGTAGGGGGTCCCGATGTCCCAGATCTCCTTGTTGGCGGCGAAGGTCTCGTCCGTGACCCCGAGGACCTCCTGGACTCGCGCGTAGTGCTCCTCGAGCCGCTGGGCGTAGAGGTGGGCCCGCAGCCACGGGTCCATGACCTTTGTGTCCGGCTTGACGTCGGGCAGGGCCTCGCGGAGCTTGGTGAGCTCCGCCTTGACCTTCTTGCGCTCCTCCTTGGTGACCTTCACCTTCGGCAGGGCGATCCCGAGCTCGAAGTGCGGCGTCTCGATCCACCGGATCTCGACGTCCGGCAACAGGGCGGACACCTCGGCGGTGGTGTCGGGGGCGGCGCCGAACTCGAAGCCGCCCATGGAGACGTAGCCGGCGGCCTGGACGTACTTCTCCTTGCCGCCCCGGGTGTAGGGGTCGTTGGCCGGATCCGTCAGTGGCTTGGAGCGATCCAGCGGCTTCTGGGCGGCGGCGGCGGCGGCGAGCATGATCGCGCCGCCTACCGTGGCGGCAGCGAGGCGCAGCATCTTGGTTGCACGGGTCATGGCGTCAGTGGCTTCAGAGTCGCGCCTTCCAGCGCTGGGCGCGCTCGATGGCATCGAAGGTGGAGAGGCGCTTCAAGGGGGCGTCGCCGTCGACGATCATGCGCAGGGCGTTGATCGCGGCGACCTTCACCTGGTTCTCCTCGGCGTCGAGCAGCGGCACGATGGGGGAGACCTGATCCTTGGACCCCGAGTAGGTGAGGAGGCGCAGGAACACGACCCGCTCCCCCGGGCTGGTGGCCTTGGAGAGCCTCTTGGAGAGCTCTGCCCCGACCCCGTCGCCGGCCGACCTGGCGTTCGCGGCGGCGCGCTCGAGGGCCGGGGCCCAGGTCTTCCAAGGCTCCGGAGCTGCGAGCGCGATCACGCGCTCCAGACCGGCGCTGGAGCCGGTGGAGAGGCAGAGTATGGCCGCGAGGTCGAGGTCAACCGGCTCGATCGGCTTGCGCGCGCGCTTGTCGGCGGCCTTCGCCGTGAGGTCCGCGAGGAAGGCTTCGGAGCGCTCTCGCAGGCCCGGGTCACCGAGCTGGGCGATCCGCCTAGCGGCGTAGCGTCGGGGTGCATCCGAGTCCTCGTCGAGGGTCTCGGCCAGGAGCCGCGTGTGCTCGGGGCCTGTGATCGAGTCCAGCACGACCTCCATGCGGCCGCGCGCGTCGGCGTCCTTCTCCGACCTGAGGGACTTGAGCAGGAACGGCGCCGCCGCGGCGCCGATCTCCTCGAGCTGCTGCGCGCCCTTGACCGCCATCTCCTCCGTGCGGGCCTTGCGGACACGGGAGATGCACTGCTTCAGCTCCGCCTTGTTGCCGAACTCGGGCCAGGCCTCGGCCCGCTGGACCTCGTCCTCCTGTTGCGAGAGCCGGGGCGAGCATTCGAGCGCGGGCGACCCGAGGGCTGCGAGGGGCAGGCCTGCGAGGACGAGGAGGGGGAGGATCATCGCGGGCTCTCCGAAGGGTAGAGGTAGGCGGGGGGGACCATGGGCTCCCAGGCGGGGTCGACGATCTCGATCTCGAACCCCTGCATGGCGGTCTGAACCAGGCCGCGCACGGCGTCCGGGGGGAGGTAGGGCACGTCGTAGCGGAGGATCGTGACCTGGGACCGGCCCTCGAACTCGCCGGGCGCCTCGGTCGAGGCCGTGAGCTTGAAGAAGGACCAGGCGCCCGGCGTCTCGTGGAGCTCCGAGATCGTCAGCGGCTCCATCTCGGTCGCGAGGGCCCAGGAGATGAGCCCCACCTCCTTGAAGGTCCCGCTCAGGACCTGCGGCTTCGGCGCGTCCGCGGGCACCTCGCCGGTCTCGCGGAAGGCAGACAGCAGCGCCTGGGCGCGGGAGAAGGCCTCATCCCTGCCTGCGGGGTCCAGCGCCGCCCCGGCGGCAAGGGGGATGGAGATGTTGCTGATGACCTTGCGCCGGTGGTCGCGGAGCACGAACTCCGGTTCGATCAGCGCGACGGCGTCCACGAACCGGTCCACGTCGGCGGCGAGGATGGGCTGGTCATCGACCACCAGGATCGTGCCCTCGGGATGAGCCCTCTGCTCGGGCTCATCCGGCTCCGGCTGCGAGCAACCGGCGAGCGCCGCGAGGGAGGACAGGAGGATCAGGGTGCGGGTCATGGGGCGTCTCATGGTCCGCGCTAGTCCTCCTCCTGGGTGTTGTTTCGCCCGCCTTCTCTTCGATCGAAGCTCGAAATGAAGGGCAGGACGCGGCCCGCCAGGAAGTCGTAGGTCTTCAGGACGTTCTGCTCGAGGGCTTCGAGCCCGCTGGCAGGGTTCGCGGGGCCGAAGGTGCCCTGGACCTCGATGTACAGGGAGCGGGGGTCGGCGCTGTAGGACTCGATCCGCAGGCCGAAGGCGCTGTCGTCGCCCGACTCCGGGCCGAAGCCGAGGCGGAGCCCCACCAGCTGGGAGGAGCGGCCCAGGGTCTCCAGCTCATCCCCGAAGCCGAAGACGCGGTCCTTCAGGAACTCTCGCGTGTCCGTCTGGGTGCGCGGGTTCACCAGGCTCTGCAGGACCACCTGCTGGGCCGCCAGCGTCGAGATGTTGCGCAGGGGCGCGGCGCGCTCGGCGATCTCACGCACCCGGGCCGCGAAGGCCTCGTGGGTGAGCGTGCCCTTCTCCTCCCGGAACTGGATCCGGTCCGCGAGGAAGGCGACCTGCGACACTGCGCCGGGGGTGGCCATGGGGTTGGACAGCACCGGCCCGATGGGGCTCACCTGGAAGCCCGCGTAGGCGGGCTGCCCGCCCTCGAACATCTCATTATGAAGCCGCTGGATGGGCCGGGGGTCCGGAGCGATCGGCGGGTGAAGAAGCTCGCAAAGGAGGGCAATTGTGCGCGTGGGATAGGCCATGGAATGCCGATCAGGGTACGCGGGAGCGGCCCCCTGTGCTCGGCCGCGCCCCAGGTACCCGCAGAGCCGTCCGCGACGACCTCCCAAGCACCCGCGATCCAGTTCCCGCTTTCTTCTCTCACGCTGAGAGCGGCTCCGTAGGATCCTGTCCCGAAATCCCATCTGATCGACCTCCGCGCCCGACCCGCCCCTCGCCCTGGGGCCCCCTGGCCGCGTCGTCCGTTGAACTCCCCTGGACCGATGAAGAATCGCCTCCTCCTCACCCTCCCGCTCCTCGGCCTCGTCGGCCCCGTCGCCTTCTCCGAGCCCGCCGCTCCCGCCGTCGCCTTCCAGGCGGACGACGCTGCGGCCGCCACCTCCGAGTTCGGTGAACCCGTCTTCGTGAACGGTGTTCGCATCTCCGACATGGCGATCAAGCGGTTCCTCGTCTACGGCCCCGGCCGCAACGGCCTGGACGCTCGCAAGCTTCAAATCCTCATGGACCACGAGCGCGAGATTCGCGTGGACGAGGTGCGCGAGGCGGTCGCCGCCGAGATGGCTGGCGCCAGCGACGAGGAGATGGCGGCCGAGGTCGCCAAGCGCATGAAGCGGTTCGATCTGGACACGAGCTTCGTGGATCGCCGTTTGGCCGCCGAGAAGGCGAGCTTCCAGGAGCGCTTCCCGACCCTCGATCACGAGGTCGAGCTCCGCCGCGCTTACGGGTCGGGGAGCTGGTATCGCGACCAGGTCCGGCAGACCATGGAGTTCGATCAACTCTTCTTCCCGGACCACCCGGACAGCTGGCCCATGCTCTCGATCGAGGCCATCCAGGGGGGCTCGCCCCAGGTGGACCTGATCGCCGACTACGCCCGGGAGTACGACCGCCGCCTCGCGGTGTCCCAGGAGACGGGCGAGCCGATCGTCGCCGAGCAGGAGATGATGATGTCGCTCCTGCGTGACTTCGTCATGCAGGCCCTCTGGAGCCTCGCCGAGGTGAAGACCATGACCCAGGGCATCCCCGAGGAGCTCGCCATGGTCATCGACGGCGGCGACTGGCGCGCCGAGATCAAGACCCAGGAGGTCTTCGACGAGATGCGCGTCGCGTTCAGCGACCAGGACATCGAGGACGCCAAGCTCTGCCTCGCGCTCTTCGAGGCCGCTCGCCAGAAGCTGGCGGCCGAGGGGGTCCTCACCAGTGACGAGGACTTCCAGGCCATGGTCGCGAGCATCCGCGACCAGATGGCGAACTCCATGTTCAACATGGACTTCCTGGCGCTCCAGGGCCACGGGTTCCCGTCGGCCGAGTCGTACGAGCAGCACCTGCGCCTGGTGGACTCGTTCAAGGCCGGCCGCACCGAGGCCCTCACCATCGGCGAGAACGGCGAGCTCAGCCCGGAGCTCGAGGCACACCTCCCGATCGCCAACGGGATCATGGGGCTGGCCAAGGCCCGCGCTGAGATCCTCCTGGTCTCGGCCTTCGACTTCCCCTCGTTCTCCTGGAAGGAGAACGGCTGGGAGAGCGCCTACGAGCGCGCGACGGCCCTGCGCGCCCAGATCGACGAGTACCTCGCGGCCCTTGCGGTGGAGGCCGAGGCCCGCGCCGCCGCGGTGGCGAAGGGAGAGAACTTCGCGCCGGAGAAGGAGCTGCTCCCCTTCGATCGCTGGTGGACCGACCTGCTCCGTCAGAACAGCGACTACTGGGATCCGCCCCTCCCGGCCACCGGCAAGCAGCCGCCGGCCATCGGCCTCAAGAACTTCGGCGCCTTCAACGAGGAGCCGATGACCCGCAACGACATGAAGCGGGCGATCGGCGAGTCCGAGTACGAGCACTTCCTCGCCAACGGCGCGCTCGTGGACGCGATCTTCTTCGACATGGAGCCGGGGACCGTCGCCGGCCCCTACCGCGGGCCCAAGGGCTTCTATCTCGTCTACCTGAAGGGGCGCACCCGCCCCACGAACCCGCTCAACCTCCGCACGGAGCGGCACCAGCAGATGATCCAGGAGGACTGGGTCCGCAAGGCCTTCCAGGCCTACGCCCACGAGGCCCTCGCCTCGGCGGAGACGAGCGGACTCTGATCCCCTGAGAGGCCACAGGCCACCCCGCGAGGCGCCCCCGGATGACCCGGGGGCGCCTCGCGTCCGTTTTGGGCGATTGGGGGGTGAGCGCTCCCATGAAGCGCCCTAGCTTCGCGCCCCATGAATCGCCTCGGTGATCTCTACCGCCTCCTCAGGCCCCACGCCGGACCGCACGTGGTCGCGCTGCTCGCGGTCGTGTTCCTTGGACTGACGAGCGCCTTCCTCCAGAAGGGGACCTTCCTCCTCCTGGAGCCCACCTGGGAGGTCCTCTTTCCCGGCGAGGAGGTGCCGAGCCTCGCCGGTGGGTCCGAGGCGGGTGAGTCGTCCGACGCGGAGTCCTCCGACGCCGGGGCGTCGGGGCCAACGGGGTGGCTCGCGTCCCTTGACGCTGCGCTGGAGGAGAAGAAGGCGGCGGCCAAGGGCTTGATCCTCGGCGACCCTGCGACCCTCGCCGACAGCGATGATCAGCGTCTGCACGGGCTGCTCATGGTGGGGGTCATCGTGGCGGTGATGGCGCTGCTCGCGGGGGCGACCCAGTACGGCATGGGCGTGATCGCCGGCAAGGTCAGCCTGCTCCTGGTGGTCTCGCTGCGCATGCAGCTGGCGAGGCACCTGATGGGGCTGTCGCTCCGCTACCACTCGGGGCGCCGCTTCGGGGACCTCCTCTCCCGGATCAGCAGCGACGTCGCGCGCACCACCCAGGTGGTCCAGGTCATCCTCAAGGACCTGATCCAGGAGCCCCTGCTGTTCCTGGTCTCTCTCGGGCTCGCCTTCCTGATCGCGCCGCTGCCGACGCTGTTCGTCGTCCTCGGGCTGCCGATCTTCGTGATCCCCATCGCGATCCTGATGAAGAAGGTGCGCAAGGGGAGCCACCGCAGCGCCACCCAGCTCGGGTCCACCTTTCAGGTGCTGACCCAGATGTTCCAGGGCATCCGAACGGTCAAGGCCTACCGGGCGGAGGAGCGGGAGCTGGAGCGCTTCGAGGAGACGAACGTCAGCTTCGTCCGCGCCACCATGCGGATGATCCGAGCCTCGGCGCTCTCCAGGGCCTGGACGATCTTCTTCACCAACTTCGGCGTCGCGGCGCTGGTGGTGGTCGTGGGCCTCGTCGTGATCAACGGCTACGCGGTCAACAACGGGGGCGAGATGCTGACCTTCTTCATGATGATCAGCCAGGCCTCTTCCCACCTGAAGCGCACCACCCGGGTCGTCGCACAGGTGGCCGAGGCACAGGGGGCCGCGCAGCGGCTGCTGGACCTGCTCGACGAGCAACCTGACCTGGTGGAATCGACTCGGGCGACACCGCTCTCGACCATCGGTGAGGGCATCGTCTTCGAGGACGTCGGATTCACGTACCCAACGAACGAGGACGGTGAGGCCGAAGCGGAGGGGGGCTTCTCGATCGAAGGCCTGAACCTGGAGGTTCGCGCGGGTGAGACCGTCGCGGTGGTGGGCGCGAGCGGCTCGGGCAAGAGCACGGTGCTGGACCTGGTGGCGCGCTTCGTCGATCCGCAGTCCGGGCGCGTGACCGCGGGCGGCCATGACCTGCGGGAGATCACGCTCGACTCGTGGACCTCGCGCTACGCGGTGGTGACCCAGACCCCGTTCCTGTTCCACGCCTCGGTGGCGGAGAACATCCGGTACGGGCGCCCGGACGCGACGGACGAGGAGGTGCAGCAGGCGGCCAAGGCGGCCCACCTGCACGAGTTCATCCTGTCGCTCCCCGACGGCTACGACACCGACGTCCAGGACGCCGGGGCGCGCCTCTCCGGCGGGCAGCAGCAGCGCATCACCATCGCGCGCGCGCTGCTCTGCGATCCCGAGCTCCTGCTCCTCGATGAGGCGACCAGCGCGCTGGACACCGAGAGCGAGCGGGCGGTTCAGGAGGCGCTGGAGGAGATGATGGAGGGGCGCACGTCCATCGTCATCGCCCACCGCCTCTCCACGGTCCGCAACGCGGACCGAATCCTCGTGATGGAGAAGGGCCGGCTCATCGAGAGCGGGACCCACGATGAGCTGGTGGCGGCGGGCGGCGCCTACGCGCGCCTCTCTCGGGCCCAGTCGCTCTGACCTTGCCCGCTGGGGGCGTGGGAGCCGGCTGGCTCAGCGCACCCGGCGCAGCTCGACCTCGCCGAGGCTCGGCGGCTTCTCGAAGGGGCCGCCGGCGAAGTCGATCCGCAAGGAGCCCACGGGCAACGGCTTCTCCAGCTGGATGACGGTCTTCACCCGATGGTCAGGCGTCATGCTGCCCTTGATCGCATCCTTGTCCTTTCCGTTGATCGTGATCGTGAAGTCCCCGAATCGAGGGCTCGACGGCCTGCCGTGACTCAGCACGATCTGGTTCGTCTTCAGCTTCTTCTTCAGCGTGATCTCGAGCCAGGGGGCGGCGTCCGTGGCGGCGGGGCTCCAGCCGACGCCGGTCATCCGGTCGATGGCCGCAGCCGCCTTGCCCTGGGCCCCGGTCCCCTCGCTGGAGGCCGCGGCCTTCACCTGCACGAGGCGCAAGAGGTTCTGGTCCATGTCGGTCGCGTAGCCGTCCCACTCCGGCCGGTCCGTGATGCCCACGCGGA
>CAZEFP010000094.1:0-9096 GCA_964511565.1 uncultured Planctomycetaceae bacterium | reverse complement strand
GCGGACGACCTTCACCTCGCGCCCTACGCGGTCCGAGGTCCAGCTCTCGGTGACTCGTGTCACGACGTCACCCCGTGCACGCTGTCGCTGGGCGCGGCGTGCGCGGTCGCGTGACGCCAGCCCTGGATCGCTCCCCAGAAGTGCTCGGTGAACTCCTCCACCTCGTGCTCGGGGAAGAGTGCCTCCACCTTCTCGTGGACCGCCTCCCGCGCCGCCGCTGTCCCGAAGAACTCCCACGCCACCTCGTCCAGGGGCCCGAGGTGCTCGGCGCAGAACTCCTGGAACCTCGCCGTGTCGAAGTGCTCCTCCGCGAGCGCCGCGTACTGCGGCAGCTTCTGCTCGAAGGTCCCCGGCCCGTCGGCGATCTCGAAGTAGGGGTTCCAGTCGAGGTTGTTCTTGAAGCGGCGCCCCGTCGCCGCGACGAACAGGGCCCACCGCAGCTTGCCCAGCACGAGCCAGGGGAAGTGCTGGTGGAGTGACGTGACCTGTGAGTCGGGACAGGGGTTCGCGAAGTCGATCGGGTGCCAGACGCCGTCCTTGCGGAGGCTCTCGCAGGAGTTGAAGTCCCAGCCGAAGAACGCGTTGATCGTCAGCGTGATCTGGCGCAGGTGCTCCATGTCCGCCTTCGAGAGGTGGTTGAACTCCTTCGTGTAGCGCTCGTGCAGGGGCGCCGCCGGGTCGTACTCCACCATGCGGATGTCCGGCCCGATCCCGACGCACCGCACGAAGTGGTCGTGGGGCAGCACTCCCTTCTGAAGGTGCATGACGAACTTGCCGCTCTCGTCGTAGGCGGACTTGAGCTCCTCCACGTTGTCGACCTTGTTGACGCCGACCCAGCCGCCACCGTCGTAGGGCTTCATGAAGTGCGGGTACCCCACCTTCTCTCCCAGCTCCTCCAGGTCGAAGTAGCGCGCGTAGCGCTCGAGGGTCGGCTGCAGGTCCGGGCTGGACTCGTACTCCTTGGGCGGGACCAGCCACGTGTCCGGGATCGGCATGCCGAGCCGCATCATGGCGCAGTACGACGTCTGCTTCTCCATGGACTGCACCGACCACGGGTTGTTGAGGACGTAGAGGTCGTCCATCAGCACCCCCTTCTTGATCCACTCCCGAGTGTTCGCGTACCAGTGGGTCAGGCGGTCGAGGACCACGTCGTAGCGGGTCGGCGTCCGGAGGTCGAAGGGCTCGATGACCACCCGGTCCACCTCGAAGCGCACGTCGCGCCCGCCGACCCTGAGGGTTGGGTCCCACCGCTCCAGGATGCCCTCGAAGCATCGCGGCCAGCAGATGTCGGCGCCGAGCGAGAGCCCGATTCGTTTGATGTCAGCCATGTCGTGTCACTCGTACACCATCCAGAGGGGTCCTGGAAAGAGCCAGGTCAGGCCAGCGCGAAGGTGGTCCCGCCAGTTCTCCCAGTTGTGTCCGTCCTGCGCCTCCACGAGGGTAGCGTCGACACCCAGGGACTGGAGCATCGGAAGCAGGGTGCGGTTGTAGACGATGAGGGACTCGTAGATGCCGCAGGACAGGAAGACCCTGTCCGCGGGCTTCACCGGGGCGCGCCGGTATCCGTTCACGAAGGCCACCACGGGATCGAAGAGCGGGCCACGCTCGTGGTCGCCGATGTCCGTGAAGGCGAACGAGCCGGACTGGAGCAGCAGGCGACCGAAGACCCCGGGGTGCTGGAGCGAGGCGTGCAGCGACGCCACCGCGCCGAAGCTCGCCCCCATCAGGGCCCGGTTCTCCGGCCCGGCCTCGAGGGAGAACTCCTCCTCCAGCAGGGGGAGCAGCTCGGTCGCGAGGAACTCCGCGTGCCGCTCGCTCGCCGCGTACTCGTGAACCCGATCGGGCGACTGGGTGAAGCACACGACCATCGGTGGGATCTCACCGCGGTCGATCAGGTTGTCGAGGACGGTCTTGAAGGCCGCGTAGCGAAGGTAGTCGAGCCCGTCGTGGACCACGAGCAGCGGGTAACGGCGCGTGACCCGGTAGCGGGGCGGCAGGAAGATGGAAAGCGGGCGGACGTCGCCGAAGACCTCGCTCTGGAGCTGCCGCTCGAGGATCACCCCCTGGCGCCGCGAGCGATCCTCCACGGCCCACCAGGGCGTCGTGTAGTCGGGGCCCGTCACCACCGAGTTGGTGGCGAACGGATCCCGGGCCACCGCAGGATTCAACGCGTCGAGGATCAGCTGGCGCTCTCCGTTCTCCTGAACCTCGAGCTTGTACTCCACCCGGGCCGTCCGCTGGATCTCGAGCTCGAGGGTCCAGACGTCGGGGTGCGTGCGGAGGAATTCCTGAGCGGACTCCAGGCCGAAGATCCAGTGGTGGAGCCAGACCCCCTCGGCCCTCCCCTCGTAGACGAAGAGGGCCCGGCCGCCGTCGACGATGGGGACCTCGAGCCCCTCGAGGGCCGCGGCACCCTGCGCTGCGATGGCGTCCTTGGCCGCCTCGATCCGATCGGTGGCGGTCACGCCTCGACCTCCCCGAGATCGTCCACGACGGCGCCCGTGGCACTCAGCCGACGAGCCCCTCGGGCGGTCCACCGGCCGGCCCCCGCGGCGAGGCTGTCGCCGTCGTCCAGGGCCACCACCAGCTCGGGAGCGAGCCGCCGCGCGAGGAGGGCGACCCGTCCGCGGTCCGCGAGGTCGAGCCGACTGGAGGCGTGGGGCAGGGCCACCACACCCGGAGCGAGGCCCAGGCCAGGCCCGAGGATCTCGGCGTCCCCCGGCCCCTGGGGCGGAGAGTCGTGGAAGAGCAGGATGCGATCGGTCAGCGCCATGGCCCCCGCCGACCACCCGACCACGGGCGTGGATGCGGGCAGGGACTCGACCACGCCGAAGAGCCGCATGCGGTTGTAGAGGATCCCGACGTGCCCCCCGGCGACGAGGAGCGTCCCCGCGGCCGCCAGGGTCTCCGCGATCTCAGCCCGCCCGGCGCGCAGGCTCTCGCGCTCCGCCGCCCTCCCGAAGACCTCCTCGTTGAGGTCACCGACCCGGGCGCAGTGGTGGTCGTCCAGCTCCCGCAGGGCCCGACACGCCAGCTCCAGCGATGGGTCCACCACGGGGTCCGCGACGTCCGGGCGGGTCCGCCTCATCAGGTCGCGGGCCGCCGACAGCTCCGCGGCGAGACGAACGCGGTAGAGCGTCGAGAGCTCCTTCATGCGGTCGTGTCGGTCGAACATCATCTGGCGCAGGTCCCCGTCCGACTCGAAGGCCGCCTCGCAGCGCGGCCACAGGTCCAGGCTCCTGACGGCCTCGCCGAGGTGGGCGTCCAGGCGCCCGGTCTCCGACTCCCGCTCCTCCCATCCGGCGGACACGAGGACGTAGGGGCCCGCAGCCCCCATCCGGTCGAGGACCTCGCGCAGCGTCGGGCGGTCGTGCTGTGGCCCGAGGAGGGCGAGCGATCGGGGGGCAGGGGCCATCAGACGTCGCAGTGGATCCTCACGTCGCGCCCGATGTCGTCCGCGATCCTCAGGGCCTCGCCGAGGAGGTTGTGGCGCGCGATGCACCACCCGTCCCCGGTCACCACCTGGGTCCAGTCCCGACGCGGCGCGCCGATCGGCACGAGCTCCACCACGGGGAGGTGCTCCCCGTCCCGGGCGAGGATCGGCTCGAGCCCCTCGATCCTCGTCACGATCTGGCCGTCCCCGTGGGCGCGCTTGAAGACCAGCGCGGCGTTGTACCGACGGTCCATGGCCTGCTCCGAGGACCCGCGGGTGATCGCCTCGGCCCACAGCCGGAACACGTCGCCGTCGCAGGCGTAGTTCATGCCGTGGGACAGGCGGCCCCCCGGGGCGCGGGCCCCGACCTCACCGAAGATCGCCTCGCCCGTCCTGTCCGAGAGGTACCACTCCATGTGGGCCATGCCCGTGCGATAGCCGAGCGCCTTGAGCGCTCGACGGCCCAGCTCCACGCCGGGGGCGACCTCCGGCTGCTCGAGGTCTGCGAGGCACACCGCCTGGGGGCTCATCCACGGGTTCTGGCGCGCCACCAGCGGCTTGGGCCGATACCACGCGACGTTCTCGAAGAGCGTCTCCCCGTCCGCGAGGATGGCGTCGTAGGTGAACTCCTTGCCCTCGATGAACTCCTCCACGCTCACCTCGGGCACGTGGGACACCGCCTCGATGACCCGGCTCAGCTCCTCATCGGAGCGCGCCGTGTGGGTGTCCTCCGAGCCGGCCCCGTCGATGGGCTTCACGATGAGCGGATAGCCCACGGCGCGCGCGGCCTCCTCCACCTCGGCACGGGTCCGCGCGCGATAGTGATGCGGCGTGCGGACCCCCGCCGCGTCGAGGGTGGCCTTCATCGCCTCCTTGTCACGGAAGGTGATGGCCTGATCCACGCGGAGCCCCTCGACGCCGAAGGCCTCGCGCATGCGCGCCGCGAGGACCACCCCGATCTCCCAGAGGCACTCGACCCGGTCCGGACGAACGCCCAGCTGGCCGAGCCAGCGGCCGACCTCGGCCACGGTCTGCTCCTCGTTCCAGAGGTCCTTCACGACCAGGTGGTCGTCGAGGGAGTCCCGGACCGCCGGCTCCATGGCCGCCGCGGGCTGGTCCCCCACGCCGAGAACCCGCACCCCGGGGAGGGCGTGCAGCGCCTGGGTGAAGTGACCGTTGTCCGCGGGGAATCCCGGTGAGATGAGGACCACGTTGATGGTCATGGGAGAGTCTTTGGGCGTCAGGGACTGGGGAACGGTTGAGGGGCTCAGTGGGCCTCCACCTTGAGGATCTCGACGGCGCGCTGGAGGCCGCGCCGCACCACTTCGGTCTCGGGGTGCCGGAGGATGAGGTAGCCGTCTCCCTCATACGAGTTCGACTTCATCTGTCCAGGGGCTGGGATCAGTGACTGGACCACCAGGTCCCCGAGCTCCCGGTTCGCTTCCTCGAGCCCTGACACGCTCGCGATGCGCCCGGTCCCTTGAGCTCTCAGGTAGGCGGCACCGGCCGCGAAGCGGCGCGGGGGCGGGCTGAACTCCTCGAACACCGAGACCTCGGCCCAGACCCGGTAGAAGTCGCGGTCGTGGGCGTACGAGATGAGCGAGGTGAACTGCGCCCCGGGCGGTCGCGCCGCGACCTCCGAGATCGCGATCGACCCATCCGGGCGGCGGAACCACTCCATGTGGGTCATGCCGGACACCATCCCGAGGGCGTCCAGTGCGCGCGGGCCGGCGGCGAGGATCGGGTCGTACTCGGGGACCTGGATCTCCCTGGGGAGCAGGACGGTCCACTGGATCCAGGGGGTCTCCATCACCTGCAGCGGCGTCGGGGAGTACTCCGAGATGGAGTGGAACAGGTGCCGACCGCCGACCGAGACGCTGTCGAACGAGAACTCGCGCCCCTGAACGAACTCCTCGAGCAGCAGAGGCTGCGCGGGCGTCGGCGGGTGGGTCCGCAGCCAGCTCTCCAGCTGCGAGATCTCGTCCACGCGGAAGGTGTCGCGGGCCCCGGCCCCCGCCGGCGGCTTGGCCACCAGCGGCATGGTGCCGCGCGCGAACTCGAGCGCCCCGGCGGTGTCCGTGGCGAGGTGGTGCCGTGCGCAAGGCAGATCATGGGAGCGGAGCGCGTCCTTCATGACGGACTTGTCCCTGAAGCGCTCCGCCTCGACGCGGTCCATGCCGCGAATCTGGAGGCGCTCACGCACCTGGGCGAGCGCCTCCTGGAGCGGTTCGAGGATGCCCACCAGCGCTGTCACCCCCGCGCCCGTGCTCCGTGCGACGTGGCGCACCGCGCCCTCGAGCTGCCCGGCGTCGTGGCAGTCCTCCACCCGGACGTATTCCGCGATCCTACCCCGCACCTCTTCATCCAGCGCTCCCATGAAGGAGGCTGCGGGCTCCTGCGCCACCACCGAGAAGGTGGTGTCGGGGAGCAGCGCCACCGCCTGCAAGAACCTCAGGGTGCTCGGCAGGGCGAAGGGCGCGACGAAGACCGTGCTGGCGCGTGTCATCCTCGCCGGAGGATACCCCCCAACAGGGTCTGGTTTCCCACCAGAACTGGCAGGCGTCCGCAACCCCCGCGGCGCTGTTCGCTAAGCTCCCGCCATGCAGCTGCCCCTTCGCATCGCGATGGTGTCTGCGGAGTGTGCTCCGTTCGCCAAGACGGGCGGCCTCGCCGACGTGGCCGCGGCCCTCTCCCGGACCCTCTGGAAGCGCGGCCACGAGGTCCGGCTCTTCGTCCCCCTCTACGGGCGGATCGAGCGGTCGGGCCTCCACACGGAGCCCTTCCTCTCCCCGTTCGCCCTCAGCTTCCCCGGCTGGGAGGTCCCGGTGGCGGTCCGCAAGGCTCCGCTCCCCGACTCGGAGAACGCCGATGGCGTCCCGCTCCAGGTGGAGTTCATCCACTCGCCGGAGCTCTTCGGTCGCGAGGAGTTCTACACCAACGACGACGACGAGCCGATCCGCTGGGCGGCGTTCTGCCGTGCGTCCATCGAGGCCTGCCAGCGGACGGGGTGGGCGCCCGACGTGTTCCACGCCAACGACTGGCACACGGGACTGCTGCCCCTGCTGCTGAAGTCCTCCTACGGGTGGGACGAGCTCCTGCGCGGGAGCTCGACGCTCCTCTCCATCCACAACCTCGGATACCAGGGAGTCTTCGCAGAGGACGCCATCCGGAGGATCGGGCTGGAGGGTGTTCGCGGCCAGTTCCATCAGGAGCGCCTGGCGGCGGGGGCGGTGAACTACCTGGAGACCGGGATCCTGCACGCCTCCTGGCTCTCCACGGTCTCGGACACCTACGCCCGCGAGATCCAGACCCCCGAGTACGGCCACGGCCTCCAGGGACTCCTCGCCCAGCGTGAGGACCACCTCGCCGGCATCGTCAACGGCGTCGACTACGGGGAGTGGGACCCGGCCACGGATCCCCACCTGCCCGCCAACTTCGGCCCCGACGACCTGTTCGGCAAGCGCGTGTGTCGCGACGCGCTCCTCGACGAGCTGGGCGTGGCCCCCGAGCCGTCCGGCCCGGTGATCGGAATCGTCTCGCGGCTCACCCACCAGAAGGGCTTCGAGCTCATCCCCGACTTCGCCGAGCGGCTGCTGGACCACCACGACGTGCGCCTGCTGGTCCTGGGCAGCGGGGACCCCGAACAGGAGAGCTACTTCCGCTGGCTCCGCGACCGCTACCCCGCGAAGGTCGGCGTCCACATCGGCTACGACAACGGGCTGGCCCACCGCATCGAGGCGGGGGCCGACATCTTCCTCATGCCGTCACGCTACGAGCCCTGCGGCCTGAACCAGATGTACAGCCTGAAGTACGGCACCGTTCCCCTGGTGCGCAGCACCGGCGGGCTCGCCGATACGGTCGAGCGCCTCGAGGGCGACGAGGGCACTGGCTTCGTCTTCTACGAGCACACCTCCGTCGCCCTGGAGGACACCCTGGCCCACGCCCTCGAGGTCTGGCGCGACCCCGAGGCGTGGCGCAGCATGCAGCTGCGAGGCATGGCCAAGGACTACTCCTGGGACGCCCAGGTCGACCGCTACGAGGACCTCTACGCCGCGATCATGGCGGACCTCCAGCTGGCCTGAGCCCCACGGCGAAACCCACAGCGCCCCACCCGCCCTCCACCCCTCGAGGACCCACCGGCGGCCGCACCTGCCCAACGCCATGCACGTCATCTTCGTCGAGCCCTCCTTCCCCTCCAACCAGCGGGAGTTCGTGCGCGCCCTCAAGGAGGTCGGCGCACGGGTCACGGCCATCGCGGAGGCGCCGCCCAGCGCCCTCGATGGCGAGCTTCGGGGCTGGCTCGACGGCCACGAGCAGGTGCCGTCCGTGACCAACGGTGACGCCCTCCTCTCCGCCGTCCGCCGCGTCCAGCAGCGGAGCTGGGTGGATCGACTGGAGGCGACGGTCGAGGCACACATCACCCCCTGCGCATGGGTCCGCGAGCAATGCGGGATCCCGGGAACCTCCACCCGCACCGCGTGGCTCTGCCGGGACAAGCCCGCCATGAAGGAGGCGCTGCGCGAGGCGGGGGTCCCCACGGCGCGGAGCATCGGGACCTCCGACCTCGACGAGGCGCGCGCCTTCATCGCCGAGGTGGGCTACCCCGTCATCCTCAAGCCGCGGGACGGCGCCGGGGCGGCGGGGACCGCCCGCGCCCACGACGACGAGAGCCTCGAGGCGGCGATCCAGGAGAGCGGCCTCGGGCGGGGCGAGGGCGTGGCCATCGAGGAGTTCATCGAGGGACACGAGGGCTACTGGGACACCCTGAGCCTCAACGGCGACGTGGCCCACGAGTTCATCACCCACTACTACCCGAACGTGCTCGAGGCCATGCGGCACCGGTGGATCTCGCCCCAGATGGCCACCACCAACGAGGTCCAGGACGAGCGCTACGACGACCTCCGCGCCATGGGCCGCACGGTCATTCAGACCCTCGGCATCGAGACCTCCGCCACCCACATGGAGTGGTTCTTCGGCCCCAAGGGGCTCAAGTTCAGCGAGATCGGATGTCGGCCCCCGGGCGTTCGCATGTGGGACGTCTACCAGGCGGCGAACGACTTCGACATCTACCGGGAGTGGGCGCACCTGATCGTCCATGGGAGCGCCTCCCAGTCCCCGTCCCGACGTTGCGCCGGGGGGATGATCGCGCTGCGCCCGAGCGCCGACGGGCGCATCGAGGGCTACGAGGGCGTGGATGAGCTCCGAGCGCGCCACGGCGAGCACATCATCGACTCCCACTTCCCCGCCCCCGGCACCCCGACCCAGGGCGTCGAGGCGGGCTACATGGCGAACGCCTGGGTACGCCTGCGCCACCCGAGCTTCGATGAGCTGCGCTCGATCCAGGACTGGATCGGCGAGAACGTCCGCGTCCACGCGGGCTGAGCGGCGCGCGTGGCGCACGGCGGGCGTTCCCTCCGATCCAGATCGCGCCGGATCTGGTCCCTGGGGTATGGTTCAAGCCGCCCATGAGCCTCGACCCGAACCTCCCCTCGATCGAGCACCTGCGCGAGCGGGGTCGAAAGCGTGTCCCCCCGTTCGCCTTCGAGTACCTGGACAACGGGTGCCACTCGAACCTCAACATGCGCCGCAACACGGAGGAGATCCGCGAGGTCCGGCTCGAGCCGCGATACGTGCTCGACTACGGCGGCGCCGACCTCACCACC
>CAZEFP010000093.1:0-9105 GCA_964511565.1 uncultured Planctomycetaceae bacterium | reverse complement strand
GGGCCCTCTTCGACCTGCCCCCCGAGGGGCAGGACCTGTACCGGGAGCGCTTCGGGCGCCGCGCACGCCTGGCCCTCGAGCGGGCCATCGCCGCCGGGGACCGCGGCGGGCTCTCCGACGTGGCGAGGCGCTGGCCCCTCACGGAGTCCGCCGAGCGAGCCTGGTGGGCGCTCGGGGACCTCGAGCTCGAGCTCGGACACGCGGCCGACGGACTCCGGGCCTGGGCGCGCGCGGCCGCGCTGCGCCTCGCTGAGCCCCAGCGGGTGACCGTGAGCCGCGACGACTGGGAAGCGCTGCGGGCCGACCTTGGCGAGGGCGCGCCCGGCGCGCTCGCCCGTGCCGACCTGGCCGCGCGCCTGCTGGAGGAGTCGGGGAGTGAGGGCGGCTCACGCGCCTCCCGTGAGGCGAGCTTCTCCCGTGGCCCGGCCACCTCGGTCGCGGCCGCGTCGATCACCTCGTCGGTCCGCGAGGGCGAGGACGGGTCCGCTGGCTGGCCCGCTCCCTTTCAGCTGCCCCGGGGTCCCTTCGCCAACCTCAACGGCGCCAGCCGGCTCTTCCCGCAGCGGATCGGCGACGTCGTCATCGTGAACACCTCGCGGAGCGTCCACGCCATCGACGCCTTCGACGGCTCATCGCTCTGGGACCTGGACTCCTCGGCCCTGCGCTGGGACGAGGTCCGCGGCAAGAGCGACTTCGACGACGCTGTGGACACCTCCGAGCGGATCGTCACCGTCGCCGCGGGCCGCGGCATCGTCGTGGCTCCCCTGCAGATCCCCTTCTCCTTCGAGCAGCGGGACCAGTACAACGAGATGTCGATCATCGAGGAGATCCCCGAGCGACGGCTGATCGCCCTCGACCTCGCCACGGGGGAGCCCCTCTGGGACACGATGCCTCCGCCCGGCTGGGACGGGGACTCCGGCTCCTTCGCGGAGCGCATGACGGTGGTCGGGCCCCCCACCGTCGTCGGAGCCCGCGTCCTCGTCCCGATGGCTCGCCTCCGCGGGAGGATCGAGCTGCACCTCGGCTGCTTCGACCTCGCCTCCGGGGAGGTCCTGTGGTCCGCTCCCGTCGTCACGGGCCAGCGCACCCTGAACATGTTCGGCCGCGCCAACGTGGAGTTCTCCGCGCCGCCTCCTGTGGTGCTCGGCGACACCATCATCGTCGCCACCCAGCTCGGCCTCGTCGCCGCCCTCGACCTGTTCACCGGCGAGACCCGCTGGGACGCCCTCTACGAGCAGGTCCCGATCCAGCCGCCCCAGTACTACGCCGCCGGCTGGATCGCCAACCGCTGGCGCAACGC
The DNA here is from genome assembly GCA_964511565.1 of uncultured Planctomycetaceae bacterium. Classification (GTDB taxonomy): domain Bacteria; phylum Planctomycetota; class UBA1135; order UBA1135; genus Saltatorellus. The sequence continues at coordinate 7,805 of CAZEFP010000093.1, read as the reverse complement.
GCCGCCGCTCATCGTGGACGACACGGTGCTGGTGGCTCCCTTCGACGGGGAGGCCCTGATCGCTCTCGACGCCGAGACCGGTGCCACCCTCTGGTCCATCGACCAGCGACTGCTGACGCGCCAGCTGGGCATCCGCTCGACCACGAGCCGCCGCCGCCCCGGAGCGGGGCTCGAGCTCTTGCTCGCGGCGGACGAGCGGAGCGTGCTCCTCGGTGGCACCGCCGTCGTCTCCGTGGAATTCCCCCGCGGGACCAGGCTCGGGCCCCCCCTCCGGCGGGGCTGGGCCTGGCCTCTCGAGGGGACCCTCCGGGGCGACGCCGGCTTCCCAGCGGTCGACGCCGACAGCGTCTTCGTCCCCACGGGCAAGGGCGTGACGGTCCTGGATCGACGGAACGGACGGGTGCGGGAGGAGGTCTCCGGAGGAGGCCTCGGCGCGGGGCAGCTGCTCGTGGCGGACGGGATGCTCTTCTCCACGAACGGCGAACTCCTCGACGCCCGCTTCGAGTGGGCGTTCATGGTGGCGCGGGCTCGCGCGGCCGCGCGGGCGCCCGGGTCCACGGGGACCGAGACGTACGGTCTGGTGAGGCTGCTCCTGGAGCGCGCGGAGGCGCTGCTCGCCCGCGGGACCATGGTCGACGAGGCCCTCAGCCTCATCGACGAGGCCGAGGCCGCCGTCGCCGCCTTCGACGCCGACAGCGTCGACGACCCCGAGCGCGTGAGCGGGGCGGCCATGCGGCGCTACCAGGTCCACCGCGGCTTCCTCCTGCGTGCCCGCGGCGAGCGGCTTCGCGGGGACGCCGACGCCGCGCGGGCTGCGGCGCGGAACGCCGTCGAGTTCAGCGCCTCACGGCCCCTGCGGCTCGAGGCCCTGCTCGTGCTCCACGAGATCGAGCGCACCCGGGATCCGCGCGCACGCGCCGCGATCGTGGAGGGCATCCTGGAGCGCCACGCGGGACTGGAGGTCGAGGTCGTGGCGACCTCCCTGGGGGCCGAGTGGAGCCCCGAAAGCGCCCTCGGCCGCGTCATGGAGGCGGCCCGAGAGAACAACGGCGCGGGAGGCCGGCTCCTCACCGCCGCCCTCTGGGTTGACCCCTGGGACGGCCCCGTGACGCCCCGGTCGGCCTCCCTGCGTCCCGACGCGGAGAACAGCGGCGGGACCGTCGCCGCCCGCATCTCCGCGGGGCTGCTGGCCCGGATCAGCCAGGTGGAGATGGCGCGGGCCCTCCCCGACCTGGAAGCCGCCCTCGGGGCCGAGCTCGCGGCGCTCCACGCCGTACTGCGGGATCACCCCGCGGAGCGGCTGTTCGAGACCACCAGCGCCCAGTGGGCTGCCGCGCGAATCTTCGCGATCCGGATGCTGTACCCCGCATCGGCCGCCATCGCGGACCTCGAGCTCGAGGCGGACGAGGCGCTCGCGAGCGCGCGGTCCGCCTACACCAGCACCGGCTCCGATGAGCTGCTCGAGCGGCTCCCCAGGCTCTATCCGGGCTCGGCCGCCGCGACTCGGGCAGCTGAGGACCGGGTGGAGTTCGCCATCGAGCGGGGTGACCCCGAGCAGGTCGCCCAGCTGGTCATCTCGGCCCTCTCGTTCGATTGGCACCCGGCCCGCTGCACCGCCCGCGAGGCCTCCCAGCTGGCCCGCCTCGCCGAGGTCATGGGCGAGGCCGGGAACCTTGAGCTCCGCGCCAGCATCATCGAGAACCTGGCCCGCTACCGCCCCTCGCTCGAGGTGGAGCTCGCCTCCGTGGGCAGGCTGCGCCTCGAGGACCTCGCCACCCGCTGGCGCGCCGCCCTGCCCGCGGTGGAGCCCGTGAGCTCGACCTTCGACCAGCAGGTCACCATCGATGACGCCGAAGGCCGGGCCGGGGACTTCACGCCCGTCGGCACCCTCCGGCTGAGCGGGGACCCCGCGCGCAAGACCGCGGCGGGCACCCAGGTGCTCTTCGCCGCGTCGCGGGACCAGCTCGCGGCGGTGTCGCCCGACGTCGGCGTCTTCTGGGCCCACCCCGCGGACCTGGGCCTCGGTCGACGGGACAGGGCGCCCCGCGTCTGCCCCACCGGGGACAGCGTGATCGTGGCCGAGAGGGACCGCGTCATCAGCCGCGATGCGGCGACGGGTGAGCCGCGGTGGGAGTTCGAGATCCCCGACCGCGGCATCACCTCGGCCACGGTCTCTGGCGGGGTCGCGGTCATCGTCTCCCGCTTCCTCGATACGGGGAAGCCGGCGGAGGTCTACGGCCTGGACACGGTGCTGGGGATCCAGCTCTGGAAGCTGGGCGTGATCGGCGATCGCTTCCACCCCGAGATCAAGGTCTCGGGCGGCCGCTTCGTCCTCCTCCCCCTCCGCGGGACTCAGGCGGGGGTTCACGACCTCTCCACCGGTCAGCCGCTCTCGGCGCCGAACACCGGTCAGCTCAACGCCCGGGAGGCTCAGTCCGCCTGGGCAGACGGAGGGCACCTCGTGCTCGCCACCATCGAGGCGGGCTACAACACCCGCTCGGAGAACCGGATCGTGGCCTTCGACCTCGACGACGGCAGCGAGGCCTGGAAGGTGGACCTCGACCGGTTCGACGGCGGCGTCCACAACCTCGTCGGTCTGGTGGACCTCCCCAGGGAGGTGGGGAGCACCGAGCGGGTGCGGCTGGCGATGCTGGAGCGGGTGGGCAACTCCGGGTCGCGTCGCAGCAACCTCACCCGGCCCCAGCTGGGGCTGCACGTCATCGACGAGGAGAACGGGATCGTCCGTCGCACTCCCCTGGCGGCGATCGACAGCAAGACCCACCTGGTGGGCGTCAACATCCGCGTCCGCGTGGTCCTCGACAGCCCCGTGATGATCGGCGTGACCGAGAACGGCGAGGCTCCTCCCCTGCTGGAGGGCATCCACGCCAGCCGCGGGGTCATCTGGAGACAGGCCTCCGCGCGCCCGCTACAGGCCTCAGGCGTCGAGAGCCTCGCCGCCCCGGCGCTGGGGGACGGCGTGATCGCAATGCTGGCCCGCCACACCGCCGGGCGATCGGTTCGCCCGGATATGCGGCTGATGTTCCTGGACAGCGCCACTGGCCGGCATGTGGAGACGCGCCCGGTCGAGTCCGGCGGGATCTCTGCCCGCTGGCGGAATCTGAGCGGGATCGGCGGATCCCTGGTCATGATGGGCGCCCGGCGGATGGCCGTGATGCAACGATGAAACTCCACCTGCAACCACTCAAGTCGATCGCCGTGACGGCCGCCAGCCTGGTGGCCCTGGGCGCAGGTGGCGTGGCGCCTTCTGGCGCCGCGCCGATGGGTCCGTCCGACCTGAACACGGCCACCTCCCCCACGGCGGGCACCCCGGCCCTCGACGATGCCCGCGGGAGCACGCGGGGCGTGAAGATCACGCCCGAACAGGAGCGAGCCACGGAGCGGGGCCTTGCGTGGCTCGCCAAGGAACAGAACGCCGACGGGTCGTGGATCGCGGCCGTCGGGTTCAAGCTCAACAACTCCTACCGGTCGACCAGCTCCGCCGCCGCCCACGTGGGCGTCACCTCCCTGGCGGGCATCGCCTTCCTCGCCGGTGGGCACCTGCCTGGCCGCGGTGAGTACGGGGAGACCCTCGACCGCGCGGTGGACTTCGTGCTGGGCTGCGTCCAGGAGGACGGGTACATCACCTTCGCGGGGACGCGGATGTACAGCCACGCCTTCGCGACGCTCTTCCTCGCGGAGATCTATGGCATGACCCACCGGGAGGACGTCCGCCTTCGCCTCCAGAAGGCCGTCGACTTCATCGTCAAGTGCCAGAACGAGGAGGGCGGTTGGCGCTACGTCCCGCTCGCCCGCGAGTCGGACATGTCCATCGTGGTCTGCCAGGTGCTGGCGCTGCGGGCCGCGAGGAACATCGGGATCCGGGTCCCCAAGTCCACCGTCGACCTCGCGATCCGATACGTCGTGGACTCCGCGGTGACGGGGAACCAGCGCCGATCCGTTCGCTACAGCGCCCTCGGCACCTTCAGCTACCAGCGCCAGGCGCAGTCACGGTCCACCTTCCCCCTGACCTCCGCCGGCGTCACGGCGCTGAACGGACTCGGGATCTACTCCGACGAGCTGATCGACCGCGGCATCGACTTCCTCAACTCACAGTTCGACAGCTTCAATCGGCGCTACGGCGCCGTGGGTCACTACTTCTTCTGGTACGGCCACTACTACGGCGTGCAGGCCATGTACACGAAGGGCGGGCACGACTGGGTGAACTACTTCACGCGCCTGCGCGAGCTGCTGATTCGCTATCAGCGGGCGGACGGCTCCTGGCCCAACGAGACCGGCCCCGGCGGCGCCTTCAGCACCGCCATGGCGTGCCTGATCCTCGAGATCCCCTACGACTTCCTCCCCATCTTCCATCGCTGATTGACGGATGAGCGCAAACGACACCAGCAGCGCCGCGAGTCCTCGCGGCGTGGAGGGAGCCACCGCCCGGGTGGAGACCCCGCGGCTCGACGCTCTGCTCCGCAGGCTGCGGGGGTCGCTGTCACGGGGCGTGCTCCTGCACGGCGTGGGCACGGTCGTCGCGGCGGGCGCGGCGTGGGTGCTGTTCATGTACGCGGCCGACCGCCTGCTGCGGCTCCCGGCGCCGGTGAGGATCCTCCACCTGGTGGTCCTGGTGGGCGGCACCCTCTATCTGCTGCGGAGGAGCCTCATCCAGCATGTCCGTGCCCTGCCCGGCCGCGCGGAGCTCGCCATGCTCGCGGAGCGCGCAGTGCAGGAGGACAGCCGGCAGGACCTGTTCGTGAGCGCTGTCCAGCTCGACGGCTCCGTCCCGGCGGACTCGCCGGCCGCGGAGCTCGTGCGGGCCGTCGCGGCCCGCGCGGAGGACCTCGCCGGGAGCGCGGACCTGCGCCGGGTGACCGACGGGCGTGGGCCGAAGCGCCGCATGGGCACCGCCGTGGTGACGCTGGCCGCCGCCGCGGCGGGCCTCTCGGCCGAGCCGGCCATGGCGCGCATCTTCGCGGCCCGAATGCTCGGGGCCAACGTGGCCTGGCCCCGCGCCACCACCCTCGAGGTCGACGTCCCCGACGACGCACCGGGTCTGGAGGTCCGGCGCCCCGACGATGAGGTCATCCTCGTGCGGGCTGCCCGCGGGAGCGACGTGCCCCTCATCGTGACCGCCCTTGGCGACCTGCCCGAGTTCGTCACCGTGACCTTCGAGAGCGGGACCTCCATCGAGGTCGGCCCCAGCGGTCCCGGTCAGTACCGCACCCTGCTCCCCTCCCTCCAGGAGTCGACGTCACTCACCGTGGTCGGCGGCGATGACGACCGGGGGATCCCGCGCATCGTCGTGGAGGTCCTCCAGCCCCCCGACATCGCGGGGCTCGCCTTCGTGATCGAACCGCCCGCCTACGCGGGCCTGCCGCCCCGCACGGAGTCGGAGACCAAGGTCTCGGTCCTCGCCGGGTCCCGCGTCACCGTCCACGTCAAGACCGATCCCGAGGACGCCACGGGCATCGCCCGGACGTTCCCGGACGACCAGGTCCGGGCCCTCGAGCCGCGCCCGTTCCCCCGCCTCGGCCCTGGCTCCACCGGGGCGGACCCGGCCGCGGGACCCGCCCCAGAGCTCAGTCCGGGGCTGAGCTTCTCCGACGTGATGGTCCAGTCCCTGCGCTTCCGGGTCGAGCTCACGGACGCCGCCGGACTGGGGAACCCCGACCCTGCGCTCTTCGGCATCGAGGTGGTTCCCGACCGGCGCCCCGAGCTCCTCGTGCTCGCGCCGGGTCGCAGCGAGACCGAGGTCGTGGAGGGAGGCGTCGTCCCCCTGCGCGTGCTGGTCCGGGATGACTTCGGCGTGGGAGGAGTGCGGCTCGAGGGCCGCGACGCCGCGACCGACGAGGTCCTCGAGGACCGGCCCCTGGATCTCTCGGTCGTCATCGACCCCGCGACCGCCGCCGAGGGACGCACCCGCGTCGCCGCCCTGGCCTCGACCCCCATCGAGGTCAAGGCGCTCTTCCCGCCGGCGGAGTCCCTCGTCGGGAGCGTGACCGCACTCTTCGTGGAGGCCGAGGACACCCGCGAGCCCGAGCCCAACAGCTCGCGCACGAGCGCGCTCCTCATTCGCGTCGTGAGCACCGACGAGTTCATGCGCGGCCAGCGCGACGGACTGAGCGCCGCGGCCGAGGCCGTCGAGCGACTCGACCGCACGATGGAGCCCGCGAAGCGCGACCTGCAGGCGCTGCTCACCTCCCTCGCCGGGGACGACGCGGAGCTGCCCGACCCGGGGAGCCTGGTCCGCGCCGCGAACGAAGCCCGGCGGCAGCGCGGCGACCTCCGCTCGATCGCGAGGGACCTCTCGGGGCTCGCCGAGGCGATGATCTACTCCCGGCTCGACGAGCGCTCGGGCGCCCTCGAACGACGCCTCGTGGAGCTCACCGCGGACTCCACCGAGCGGAGCTTCGACGACGACGCGTGGGCCGCCATCTCGGGGGAGCTCGAGGCCGGTCAGCTCGGCAACCCCGAGCGTGCAGGCGACCTGGTCCGAATCGTCGGGCTCGCCCTCGAGGCCACCGGCCCGCGGATGGAGGCGTGGATCTCCTCGCTTGAGGTGGTCCGAGACGCGGAGGACATCGAGGGCGCCGGCGCCGCCCTCGCCGAGGCCGAGCTGCGGCTCGCCGAGCTGCGCGAGACCATGGACCGCCTCACGGGAGAGCTCGGGGAGTGGGACAGCCTGCAGTCGGTGCTCTCGCTCACCCGAGACATCCTCAGCCGGCAGAAGAACCTGAAGGAGCGGACCCGCAAGGCCGCGGAGAACGACCGATGAAGCGAACTCTCCCCACGATGCTGCTCTTGCTTGCCGCTGCGATGGGCGCCGCCGGCCCGGCGCTCGCCGCCCCCCAGGACGATCGCTCCAGGGACCGACGCGCCCTCGCGGACGAGCAGCTCAGCCTCCAGCGGCAGATCAAGCGCCTGCGCGAGAAGATCGTCAAGCTCGCCCCCCGCTACGAGGCGGAGCAGCGCCCGGGCGCGGCGGCGCTCCTTCGGGAGGCCCTCGAGTTCCTCGACGAGCGCCCCACGGACGCGGACGGTCGGACGATCGAGGAGCTGATGAACAACTCCAGCGAGGACCTCGAGGGCAACCGGGTCCTCGCAGCCCTCGAGCGCCAGGAGCGCATCATCGGGCGCGTGGCGAGGCTGCTCGACATCCTCACCGAGCGAGACCGGCAGGAGTCCATCGAGGAAGACCTCCAGCAGATCCGGGAGATCCGCGCCGAGCTGAACGCCATCGCCAGCGAGGAGCAGGACATCCGCGAGGACACCGAGGCCCTGCGCGAGGACGCCACCACCGCCGAGCAGCGAGAGGTCCTCGACCGCATCGACGGCGCCATCGAGGAGCAGCAGCGCCTCTTGCGCGAGAACGAGGAGCGGTCCCGCGCGTCCGGTCTGCTCGACGCCGAGCGGCTCCTGAGCGAGCTCCGGGCCCTCGAAGCCGAACAGCGAGCGCGGGCCGAGGAGCTCCGCGCGGCCAACGCCCAGGACCGTGCCATGCTCGAGTCCATGCGCCCCTCCCTGGCCGCCGCGCGCTCGGACGAAGCCCGCGCCGCGGATCTGGACCGGGCCGCCGCCGCCCTCGAGGACGCGGCCGAGGGCGCATCCCCCACCACGGCCACTCCCCAGGCCGCCGCCGAGGCTGCCGCCGAGCTCGACCGGGTGGCGGACGACCTCGAGCGACGCGGAGAACTCGCCGGGGATGAGGAGGTGCTCGAGGCGGCTGGAGAGCTCCGCGACGCGGCCCAGGCCATCGCCCGGAGCGCGGCTGACGGCGCCGATCCGGAGGCGCGGGCCCAGGC
>CAZEFP010000092.1:0-9258 GCA_964511565.1 uncultured Planctomycetaceae bacterium | reverse complement strand
CCCACGAGAGGAGCAGCTGCCGCTCGGTGAAGGCGGCCTTGAACTCCCTGGGCTGGCCGGTCCGCTCCCAGGCGAGGCCCTCGCTGTTCGAGTCCTGGAAGCTGCCGATCATGGTCGTCAGGGTCAGGCGCCCATTCGTGTCGAGGACGTACTCACCGCCGAGGGACATGTGGAACGCCAGTCCGTTGAGACGGGACGTCGGATCGCCGGTGCCGTGGAGCTCGAGGGACAGGAAGTTCTCGCTGATGACGAGCAGGCCAGAGACCCCCTGGTTGGTGGACGGCGACTTGCGCAGCTTCATGCTCTTGAGCTGCCAGCCGCCCACGAGCATCTCCTGGGGGGTCTGAGCCTCTGCCGAGTCCCTGCGGCGGCCGAACACGTCGAGCGTCGTGTCTCGGGTCGCCCCGGGGAACTCGCGGGTTCGCTCGTCCTCCTCCGGCGTGACGGCCCTCGTCGTCCCCTGCTGTTGCGTGGCCCGGGAGGTCCCTCGCGTTCGCGGTGAGCCCTCCTGGCTGGCGAAGGAGAGGACGGTCAGGGTGCTCAGCAGCAGAGGGAGGGCGTGGTGTAGCTTCATGGTCGATGGGGCCAGGCAGGCTCTCCACTGTGTCGGAGGTCGGCGCCTTGCGCCATGAGGACCTGTGCAAGGATCCTGATCGAGACACGTTTCAGGTCAGCAAGACAGGCCATTGTGTCCTCGCGGGACACCAGGACCTCGTAATCCTCCCAGTGGCCTCGGTCACGGCCTCTTCGGCTCCTGATAACTTCTCCGTCGCCCAGGTGCGTCAATCCCGACGCTTGCTGGCTCCGATCAAGGACGGCTCATGTCTCGAATCCTCTCCCTCCTCCTCGTCGCGCTGGCGACGCTCGCCCCGGCGAGCGCTCAGTCCGTCAAGGTCAAGCTCTTCTCGAAGGCCGCCGGGGACGACGTGCTCGTGGCGATCCAGATCCGGCCCGCCTTTGGCTGCTGGGTCTATGACCAGGGGGACCCCAGCGAGGTCGGTGGCCTGCCGACCACGGTGACCCTCGGGGAGCTCGAGGGCGCGGAGTGGGCCGAGGTCTGGTTCCCCGAGCCCAAGGTGAAGCCCGACGAGGGCTTCGGCCCGGCGCGCGTCTTCGACAAGAAGACGTATCTGTTCGCCGCAGCCCGTGGCGCCGCGGCCGCCGGCGTCGACGCCGGCGCGGTGGGCGCCCTGGTCGAGGGGCAGGTGTGCGACGAGAACCAGTGCCTCCCCTTCGAAGAGGACCTCGAGACCCTCGGGGCGGGCCCGGAGTCGGTCTGGGAGGGCTTCCCCGAGTCGCTGCTCGCCGAGCCCGAGGAGGACCCCCTGGAGTGGAGTCCGGACTTCGGCGACGAGGTGGCGATGGCGCGGGCCTTCGCCCGGGTGCTCGACGGAGACGACGGCGAGCTCGTCGAGCTCGTGGTGCAGGTGGCGACACCCGAGCACTGGCACATGTACCACGGGCCCACCGGGGAGGACATGGGCCCGGGGCTCGGGACCCCGACGACCATCGCCGTGGAGGGGGGCAACGTGGACTGGGAGGACGAGGTCCAGTACCCCGAGCCCTTCCGCTACGTCCAGGAGGAGAAGGACCCCCAAGACCCGTCCTCGAAGGAGGTCTGGGCCTGGGCCCACGAGGGGGTCTTCCTCTTCGGCCTCCAGGGCGAGGCCTTCGACGAGTTCGACCCGGGGGATGTCGAGGTCAGCCTGGACGGCCAGTCCTGCGACGACGGCGCCTGCCTCCCGGTGAACTTCTCCGGCATCGAGGTCGTGGGGGCCGGTTCGGACGCCCTGTTCGCCGCGGCCTTTGCCACCTGGACCCTCCCGCAGGCAGCCAGCGAAGCTGCGGTGCCGGACATGGGGTCGGGCGCGGTGGCCGAGGCCGACACGGGCAACGGCACAGGCGCTGGCGACGAGGGTGGGTGGACCGCGGCCCTCGAGGCCGCGGGCTTCACGGTCGTCTCCGCCGAACGGGTCAAGGACAGCCGGGAGGCGCCTGCCTTCGAGGCCCCCGCGGCCGACGGCGAGAAGCGCTCCTTCGGCCAGGAGACCGAGAGCGAGGGCCTGCTCGAGTTCATCCTGCTCGCCATCGGCGCGGGGCTCTTCACGCTGCTGATGCCCTGCACCTACCCGATGATCCCGATCACGATCTCGTTCTTCACCAAGCAGGCGGACGAGAAGGGCGGCAACGCGCTCCTGCTCGCCTCGGTGTACGGGCTCGGAATCGTGCTGATGTTCGTGCTGCTGGGGGTCGTCGCCGGCCCCCTGCTGGTGCCCTTCGCCACGCACTACGTGACGAACCTGTTCATCGGCGTCCTGTTCGTGGTCTTCGCCCTCGCGCTCTTCGGGGCGATCACGCTCAACCCGCCGGCGTTTCTGATGGGCGCCGCGGGCAAGGCCAGCGGTATGGGCGGGATCTTCGGCGTCTTCCTCATGGGCCTGACCCTGGTGATCACGAGCTTCACCTGCACGGGCCCCTTCGTCGGCACGCTGATCGCCGCGGGCGCCAGCGGCGGCGTGATGCGCATCGTGATCGGCATGGGGGTGTTCGGCGCGACCATGGCGGCGCCGTTCGTGGTCCTCGCGCTGATCCCCAGCCGCCTGAGTGCGATCCCCTCCGCTGGCGGATGGATGAACACGCTCAAGGTGTTCATGGGCTTCGTGGAGCTGGCGGCGGCGCTGAAGTTCTTCTCCAACGCGGACATCGCCCTGCAGGCCGGCTGGCTGCCGCGCGAGGTCTTCCTGATGATGTGGGCGGCGATCGGCCTCGCCGCGGCCATGTACCTCTTCGGCCGTATCAACCTGAAGGGCGAGTCCCCCGACGGGGAGATCGGACCGGGGCGCCTCTGCGGCGGCCTGGTGACCCTGATCGGGTCTGCCTACTGCTTCATGGGGGTCCTCGGGTATCACCTCGACGAGACCATCATGTCAGCCATGGCGCCGCCGCCAAGTTACTCCCGTGGCCTCGTGGAGACCCACAAGGCCGAGGTCGTCAGCAGCGCTGGGAGCCTGGCCCTTCCCGCGGGCGTCAAGCGCCAGGCCGGCTCGCTGGTGGTGTTGGACGACTACGACCTGGCCCTGAAGGTCGCGCGAGAGCGAGGGCTGGGTGTGCTGGTGAACTTCACCGGTCACACATGAGTGGTCTGCCGCAAGATGGAGGTCTCCATCTTTCCCAAGCCTGAAGTCCGCGCCCTCAAGCAGCGCTGGGTCGAAGCCCGGCTCCACTCGGACGCCCACGACCTCGCGCTCCGCGAGCGCATCGCGGGCCTGATCGACACCCTGGCGGGGAGCCCCGCCCAGCCCATCTACGTGGCGGTGGACCCCTCCTCCGAGGAGGAGCTCGGCCGCTTCCAGGGGGGGACCATCAAGGACTGGTCGCCCTTCGTCGAGTTCATGACGGTGGTCACCGAGGACCTCGGGTCTCGGTGAGGCTCCGCGCGGCGTCTCGCTGCCGATGAGCCCTACTGGGCCAGGCCTGTCACGTTGATCGTGAAGGGCGACGGCGCGTTCGCGGCGTCGTGCTCCACGTTCAGGGTGGCGTTCTTCACGCCCGCGCCGCTGCGGGGCGCGAAGCGCAGGCGATACTGGATGGTGTCTCCCGCCTGCATGGTCGCGTCGCCCAGGCAGCTCGCGTCCACCCGGCTCCGCATGATGTTGGCCACCTGCGGGTGGAAGCCCAGGTCGACGCTGTTCATGCCCCCGCAGGAGTGGCAGTAGCTCATGAGCGTCCCCAGGCTGCACGACGTGCTGCCCGTGCAGTTGCTGGTGCAGGTGTCGATGGGCGGGCAGTACTCGTGGGTGTGCTCGGCGCCGAAGTTGTGGCCGAGCTCGTGGGCCACCACCACGAAGTCCCAGGTGAAGCTCCCGGGGTTTCCGGTCCAGCTCCCCCAGTCGATGTTCCCGTTCATGTTGCCGCTGACCCCGTAGGCGAAGTTCGGGCTGCACAGCACGTTCACGTAGGCCACGCCGCCGCCCAGGTCCGCGCCGGACATGAAGTGCGCGAGGTCGGCGGAGGCGGGCCACCCCGAGCTGTTCCAGCTGCTGCGGAACTCGCTCAGGAGCGCGCCGGCGCTGGCTCCCACGTCGGGCGCGATCCAGGGATCGGCGGAGGTGGAGTGGAGGCCGAGGTACGCGATGGAGAGGGTGGTCTGGACGTGCTCGAAGTAGACGTCGCTGATGGCGGCGATGAGCCCCGTGACGTAGGCGGTGGCGTCCGGCGCGTTCCCGAACTTCTGGAAGAACTGCCAGTCCGTCTCGATGGCCACGCGGCACGCGGTGACGGTCACCAGGCCGGAGGTGGGAGGGTCCTCTCCGCCCCCGGAGGTGACGGGGCCGGGGCCCGTGCCGCCGGGACCGGTGAGGCCTGACTGGGAGGGGAGCGGCACCCCGGGCGCGAGCTCCATGCCGGCGCAGAGGGGCGGACGGGCCCCCGGGGCGAGGGCCAGGAGGTCGTCCTCACCACCGAGAGCCCCGCCTCAGGCGGGGCTCTCGGTGGTGAGGTGGATGAAGCGGCCGTCCTCGAAGGGCAGCTCGATCCAGCCCTCGGGCCCGTCCTCCCGCAGGGCCAGGAAGACCCGGCTCCCCGGGAGCTCCAGGGCCTCGCCGGTCCAGGTCGAGAGGTCTGCGAGGGCGCCCCGCAGGCCCCCGGGGACGGGGGCACCGTCGATGGCGAGCACAGCGTCGCGGGCGACGGGGAGGGGGATGCGGTCGAGCTCCAGGGTCACGTCGCCCCCGCCTGGGACAGGGAAGCCGTGGAGGCGGACGTGGTCGAAGTACGCGAGGTCCGCGAGGCTCGCGGGGTCCACGGCGACCTCCACGCCGGGGCGTGGCGTCGAGGCGGGGGCGCCCAGGGCGGCGGCGCGGACGAGGGGGGCGGCGAGGTCGACCGTCTCCCCCGGCGCGGACATGGAGGCGACCACCATCTCGCCGCCCTCGAAGCTGGCGGCCTCCACCTCCAGGGAGAAGTCGGTGGCGTCAGGGCCGCTGAAGGTCGGCTGGCCCAGGAGCATGTCCGCGCCACCCTGGTTGGCGAGGACGAGGAGGGTGCCGGCGGTGACCGCGCCCCCGCTGGGCGTGGCCCCCAGGTCGATGGTGTCCCCTGAAGAGAGCGTGGTCTCGAGGCCGGTGCTCGGCCCGTGGCTCGCCGAGAACAGCGGCGTCGGGGAGGCCTCGTCGTCCACGATGGTGAGCGCGTGCCCGGTGGGGCCTGAGAGGGCGAGTCGGGAGAGGTCGCCTCCGGAGAGGCTGAGCTGGACCGTCTCGGGGCCCTCGGAGATGGCGTCATCGAGGACGCTCACGGTGACGGTGCGCGTGGTGCCCGACGGCGTCCCGGCGCTGAATTGGATCCCGGCGGGGGCGAACGCCGCGTAGTCCTCGGTGGAGGTGGCGGTCCCCGTGCCAGGGTCCACGGCGACCAGGTCGACGTCGAAGGCCAGCTGCGCCCCGGCGGAGAGGACCAGCTCCACGTCCAGGTCGTAGCTCGCCGTGGACTCGTCCGGGGTGAGGCTCGTCGCCTGGACGAAGCGCACGTCGGCGGTCTCGGCGTCCGTGAGGCTGAGCTCGGTCTCCGTGAAGCCGCCGAGCGAGGCGCCCGAGGCGTCGCTGAGGACCAGGCGCAGGGTCTCGGTGGCGCCCTCTGCCAGGGTGTCGCCGAGGGCCGTCACCCGGACCAGCGAGGTGGCGCCGCTCGTGCTGCCGGGGGGGAAGACCACCTCCGTGGTGGTGAACGGTTCGTAGTCGGCCCCGCTGGTCGCCGTCCCCGAGAGCCCGTCGGAGACCGTGACGGAGACCGGCACGGGGAGCTCATTGAGGTCGGTGGTCAGCTCGACGGCGATGAAGATCGCGCCGTCGTCCTCCCCGTGGCTCGAGGCACCCGTGACGAAGCCCACGGTCGTCTCCGGTCCGGAGACCGAGACGCCTTCCATTCCGCACGAGCTGAGGCCGAGGGCTCCGGCGGCGAACAGGACGGGGATCCGATGCCACATACCCGTCTCCCCTCGGCCGGGGAGGCGGGGCCCCTGAAGCCCTGTGGCCGGGGGGGCCTCAAGCTGGGAGCAATTCCGCTGGGCGCGGGTCCAGGGGCCGCGCCAAGGGGGTCAGTCCGTGTCCAGCGCCGCCGCCTTCATCTCCCCCAGCCGGGTGGCCAGGCGGGCGATACGGGCGGTGTGCTCGGGGGCTCCGAAGACGTTGGAGAGCTCGTCGGGGTCCTCCTGGAGGTCATAGAACTCCCACTGGTCCAGGTCGTGGAAGTACATGAGCTTGTAGCGGTCCGTGCGGATGCCGTAGTGCTTGGCGACCTGGTGCGGGCCGGGGAACTCGAAGTACCGGTAGTAGATGGCGTCGCGCCAGTCCTCGGGGGTCTCGCCGCCGAGCACGGGGAGCAGGGAGCGGCCCTGCATGTCCGCGGGGACCTCGGCGCCGGCGGCCTCCAGGAAGGTCGGCGCGTAGTCGAGGTTCTGGATCAGGGCGTCCGAGGCGGCCCCGGCGGGGACGACGCCGGGCCAGCGGATGATGAAGGGCATCTCCAGGGACTCCTCGTACATCCAGCGCTTGTCGTACCAGCCGTGGTCGCCGAGGTAGAAGCCCTGGTCCGACGAGTAGATGACGATGGTGTTCTCGTCGAGCCCGTTCTCTGCGAGCCAGTCCACGAGGCGACCGACGCTCTCGTCCACGCCGCGCACGCAGCGCAGGTAGTTCTTCACGTAGCGCTGGTACTTCCAGCGGACGAGGTCCTCGCCCTCCAGGTTCGCGGCGCGGAAGGCGGCGTTGCGGGGCCCGTAGGCGGCGTCCCAGAGGGCGCGCTGCTCCGGCGTCATGCGGTCGAGGTTGCGCTGGCCCGACGCGTCGAGGGAGCCGCCCTTCTTCGGGTCCGCGCCCTCCACGGGGGGGACGAAGAGGTCGTAGAACAGGTACATGTGCTCCGCGATCGTCATCTCGGAGCTGGCGGCGGCGCTGGAGTTGTCGCCGTGGTCGTCGAAGAGGGTCTCGGGCACCGGGAGGTCCATGTCCGCGTACAGGTCCAGGTGCCGGGCGGCGGGCATCCACGTGCGGTGGGGCGCCTTGTGCTGGCACATGAGCAGCCACGGCTGCTCGCTGTCCTTGTTCCCCTCGAGCCACTCGAGAGCCAGGTCGGTGACGATGTCCGTGCAGTGGCCCTCCACCACGCGGGGCCCCTCGGCGCGCTTGAGGCGGGGGTTGTAGTAGGCGCCCTGGCCGGGGAGCACGTCCCAGTAGTCGAAGCCCTGGGGGTCGCTGCCCAGGTGCCACTTGCCGATCATGGCGGTGGTGTAGCCGGCCTTCTTCAGCATCTTCGGGAAGGTCGGCTGGCCCCCGTCGAAGCGGTTGCCGTTGCGGCGGAAGCCATTCACGTGGCTGTGCTTGCCCGTGAGGATCACCGCCCGGCTCGGCCCGCAGATGGAGTTGGTGCAGAAGGAGCGCCGGAAGACCATGCCCTCCTTGGCCAGCTGGTCGATGCGCGGCGTCGGGTCCACCTCCGCCAGGCGCCCGCCGTAGGCGCCGATCGCGTCGGTGGCGTGGTCATCGCTGAAGATGAACAGGATGTTGGGCCGGCTCCCCTTGGGGCCGCTCTCCTGGGCCGTCGAGGCGGCCAGGGCCGCGCTGGAGGCGGCGGCGCAGGTGAGGAGCGTCGCGAGGGAGGTGAGGAGGCGGGGTCGCTGGGAGGGGAGCATGTCCATGACCCTACAGGGATCCGCGGAAGTCGTCCAAGCGGCGCGGGCAGCCCAGCCCATGATCGCAGCGGGCTGCCCCGAGCGCTAAGTTGGCCCCATGAGCGCTTCCAAGAGAGCCGCGGGTCGCCGCGCAGCCGACGTGGTGGAGACCGGGCAGGACGTGGGGCTGGGGACCGGGTCGACGGTGTTCTTCGCCCTGGAGCGGCTCGGCGAGCGGATCCGTGACGAGGGGCTCGTCATCCGCGGCGTGCCGACCTCGGTGGACACCGAGACCAAGGCCCGGGAGTTCGGGATCCCCCTGGCGACCCTGGAGGAGATCGAGCGCTTCGACGTCACCATCGACGGCGCGGACGAGATCGACGGGGACTACGCCATGATCAAGGGCGGCGGCGGGGCCCTCCTGCGCGAGAAGGTCGTGGCCGCCGCCACCGACCACATGGTGGTGGTGGTGGGACCGGACAAGGTCGTCGGGACGCTCGGGAGCACCTTCGACCTCCCGGTCGAGGTCGTCCCCTTCGCGCGGGCCGCCGTCGAGCGCGGCATCCGGGCGCTTGGCGGGGTCCCTGCCCTCAGGGACGCGGACGGCGCCCCTTACCTCACCGACAACGGGAACCAGATCCTCGACGTGCACTTCGAGAGCGGGATCGAGGACGCCGCGGGGCTGGAGCTGGCCCTCGACGCCATCCCTGGCGTGGTGGAGTCGGGCCTCTTCATCGGCCTCGCCCGCACCCTGGTGGTGGGCCGCGAGGACGGATCCGCCGACCTGCGGAAGAAAGGGGCGTAAGGACTTTCCCGGCACGGAAAGGTCTTCCACCTGAACGGACCGCACATCGCGCTCACGGTGCCTGGGCGCGCTTGGCACGGCCATTGCTCCATGGCCGTCGATGGAGTACTTGAAGTCCCATTCGAGTCTCCGTTCCATGGATATGGAAGGGCGGGCGCTCGGCACGGAGCGGCCGCCCACGTCCACCTCCCCTGGAGCGGGTCACCCGGGCGGATCGCCCGCCGGGGGGAGGTTCTCGGAGTATCTGGAGCTGACGTCGGCCGAGGGGTCGAAGGTCACGCGCCAGTCCCGTGAAGAGGTGGAGGACAACGTCGCCGCGCGCATTCGCGACGGTCGGACGGACTCCGCCAAGGAGGTCCGGCGCCGCGAGTCCGCGGTCCGGGACGACCAGCAGGTCCGCGACGCCAGGGCGGACGCCGAGCGCCATGACGCCGCGCGCCAGGCCGACCGTGCCAGCGAACAGTCGGGGTCGAGCCGTCGGAGCGCCGAGTTCCGAAGGGGCGCCGAGGCGCCCTCGGGGCGCCACGGGGGGGAGCTCTCGGGTCAGGAGCGGGCCACCGGGTGGACCGACGCGGCCGAGGCCGAGGGGGCCACGATCGAGCCCGAGGACGCCACCGAGGCGCCCTATGGCCCGGCCCTGGGAGCCCAGCCCCAAGGGCCCACCGGCCCGATGACGCTCTCCATGGGCGCCTCTGCAGGGCCCGCGCCGGCCATCTCGGGGGTCTTCCGGGCCCCGGGTACGGGCCAGCCGCTCTCCGGGGTCGCGCCTGGCGGGAGCCGGCCGCCT
>CAZEFP010000091.1:0-9288 GCA_964511565.1 uncultured Planctomycetaceae bacterium | reverse complement strand
TGCCAGAACGTGCGCCGCTCCGACTGGAAGCCGAAGGGCGTCAGCGTCCGGTTGTAGGCGCCGCTGCGCGCGATCCCCGCGCGGAAGAGGTCGCAGTGGGCGAGCAGGTTGGTGGTCATGAACGCGCCGTAGCTGTGGCCCGCGACCCCGACCCGCTCGGGGTCCGCCACGCCGAGCTCCGCGGCCGCGTCGATGGCCGCCTGGGCCGAAGCGACGAGCTGAGTGATGAACGTGTCGTTCATGGTCTCGGCGTCCCCGATGATCGGCATGGTCGCGCCGTCCATCACCGCGTAGCCCTGGGTCACCAGGAAGAGGTGGCTCGTGCCGGAGAGGCGCGTGAAGCGGTCCGTGGAGCCGCTGACCTGGCCCGCGGTGCTCGCGTCGTTGTACTCGCGTGGGTAGCCCCAGACGAGCAGCGGGAGGCGCTCGCCGGGCTGGTGGTCCGCCGGCAGGTACAGGGTCGCCGAGAGGGGCACGCCGTCGGCGCGCTCGTAGGTGACCCGCTGCTTCTTGATCCCGCGCAGGCTCGGCTGGGGGTCGGGGAAGTCGGTGACGGCGTCGAACCCGGAGAGCCCGGGCGTCCGGATCGCGTAGTTGGGGGGCGCTGACTTCGACTCGCGCCGGGTGATGAAGCGGCCGAACATCCCGGGCGACCATGGCAGTGCGGCCACCGTCTCGTAGGCGCCAGGTTCGCAGCGCCAGAGGATCTTGGTCGCCCCGGTCTTCAGGTCCTGCTGGCTGAGGAACGGCAGGTCCCCGTCAGGGCTCGAGCCCCGACCCGTGCGGAACGCGCCGTCCCCGTGCTGACGCACCACCATGCGTCCGTAGGGGCCCGCCACCATGGCGAGGGTGCCAGGGTCGGCGTAGCGGTCCTGGGAACTGCGGTCCTCGAGCACCAGCGGCTCCCCCTCGCCGCCCAGCCGGTGGAGCAGGGTCCGCGTCCAGCGTCGGTCGCGGTCGTATTCCGAGGTGATCAGGCGACCAGGGTCCTCAAGAAACATGAGCCCGCGAGCCCGGTGCTCCACGCGCACCACCTCTTCAGCCGCGAGGACGCCGTCCGCCTCCCGGGCGAAGGGCGCGCCGATGGCCATCCAGCGGTCCCGGTGCTCCACCTCGGCCTTCGGGTCGCCGCCGTCGAGGGCCTCGGCCCAGAAGAGCGTCGCCGGGCGGCTGGCCGCCCACTGGAAGCTCCGGGGCCCGGTGCGCACGCCGCCGATGGGGATGCCCTCGCCCAGGGGAATGTCGAAGGCGATGGCGGGCGCGTCGAGCTTCAAGACCGGCGCCACCTCGATCCGCTGCGGGAACGAGGAGGCGGGCATCAGGAACGAGTAGGGCCGCTGGATGCGCGAGGTCATCAGCCAGAGGCCGTCGGGCGAGAGGCTCGCGCTCGAGAAGACGCCGGTGCCCAGGGACGTCACCTCGGACGTGTCCAGGTCGACGATCGCCAGCTCGCTGGTGGCGTGGTACTCCCAGGTGTCCGCGTCGTGGGCGCTGGTGAGCAGGTCCTGGTAGGTGCGCAGGGGCGACTTGCTCCCGTCGGTCTCCTGGACGTTGGGCCCCGTGGGCACCGTGGAGGCCACGGGCGCCTCGCCGCGGCCCTCGGGGACGAGGCGGCAGAGCACGGTGGTCCCCTCGCGGCCCCAGCTCGGGCCGCCGGTGAGGGTGTGCAGGCGATCGGTGACGAGGCGGGTGGCGCCGCCGCCGTCGCTGCGGCCCGTCCAGAGCTCGCTGCCGCCGTCGGTGACCACGGTCACCACGAAGCGCGCGCCGTCCGGCGACCACGAGGTCCCGGCCACCCGGGCGCCGCCGGGGAGCTGGACCTCCGCGTCCGGGGTCCCCTCGGTGTCCCCGTTCATGAGGGGCACGAGGACCACCCGCGTCCCGAAGCTCGTGGTGAAGCGCGCCGCCGCCTGGGGGTCGATGCGCATGCCGGCCAGGCGCAGCATCGGCCGCGTCAGGTCCTCGATCGACGGCAGGGCCTCCCGGTGGGTCATCAACATCCACGCCCCGTCCGGGCTGATGCTCACCGACGGCGCGGGCGCGGCGGTGACCAGGTCGACGATCTCCTGGGGCGGCAGGCGATAGCCCTCCTGGGCGGAGGCGGGGGGGGCCGCAGCCAGGGTAGCGGACGCGAGGAGGATGGCGGGGCGCATGGCTGTCTCCGGTCGGGGAACGAGGGGGGCGCTGGAGTGTAGGTCGGCCCGCCCGATCCGTCCCACGAGCGCGACCCCCGCCCCTCCATGACGGCCAGCGGCCGCGGATCCGCAGCTCAACGGGAGCGGCCCTCGGCGCGCTCAGTGCCGCTTGCGGCTCTTCCAGGTCCCGCCGTACCGGTAGTGGGGGTTCCCCGGCTTGACGACCTCGAGGCACGCGCCGCAGACGAAGATCCAGGGCCCCTCGACCGAGACCTGGACGCGGAAGAGGGCGGTGCTGGGCGCCTTGCAGCGGTCGCAGGGCTTCTGACGGGTGCGCTTGGTCTTCCCCATGGGGCGGGTGGATCCGCGGGAGCGTAGTCCGGGAAGGCGCAGCGCCAACCCTCGCCGTGTCCGTCTCCACCCGGCGCGCCCGCACTGGGGTCCTCGCCCGCCGGCTCCACCGGCCCCTCGGGCCGAAGGCCGCGGCTGCTCCAGCCCATCGGAGGACTCCACCGAGCCGACCTGGCGCGCCCTGCCTCGCGGTGGATCGAGGGGCCTTCCGACCACGAATGGGGGCGCTCCTCTCCGGCGGCCAGTGGCTCCCCCAGGCACCCCCTCCCGTTTTCTTGGAGAATCCCGAGACGCACGCGCCGGCCGTCGCACGGGCCCCGCGGAGACCCAACATGGAATCGATCCAGATCGAAGACCTCTACCGCGAACGTGACCAGATTCGCCGCCTCGCATGCGCCCTCGTCGGGGAGTCCGACGCGGACGACATCGTGCAGGAGGCCATGGCCGCAGCGCTCTCCCGGAAGGCCCCGCCCCTGCACTGGGGACGGTGGCTCACGGGCGTGACGCGCCACCTGTCGTGGCGCCGCTCGACGGAGCGCCGATCGCGGGCGTGGGACCTGGAGCGCCATGCGAGGACCGAGGGATGGGGCCAAGGCCAAGGGAGCTCACCCGATGAGCTCGTGGCGGAGGTCGAGGCCAAGAACGCGCTCGAACGAGCCGTCCTCGACCTCGACGAGCCCTACCGATCGGTCCTGCTCTGGCGCTACTACGAGGACCTGTCCATCGAGGAGATCTCCCGCCGCAGTGGCACGCCCCAGTCGACGACGCGCACGAGGATCGAGCGCGGGCTGGCGCGATTGCGCGCTCGGATGAACTCGGAGCGGGGCCCCGAATGGCGCATGGCGCTGGTACCGCTCCTCCTGCGGAGGCCCGCCGAGAAGACCCTCGTCGGCGCGGTCGCCGCCTCCGGAGTGATGCTCATGACGTTCTCGATGCTCAAGTGGATCATCGCCGCCACCACCGCCGCGGCGCTGATCGCCCTACTCGCCAACCTCAATGACCCTGGAATTGCGCTCCAGGACCGCACCGACCTCAGCGTTCGAAGGGTGGAAGGCGCGGAGCTCGCGGCCATGGACACCCTGGTCGGGCCCGGCGTGCTCGAGCCCGCGGCCCGCACGGAGGCTGCAGCGCCCGGGCCGGACCCGGCCGCGGCCCCGGCGGCGCCCGCAGCCCCCTTCGACTCACGGCTGCAGGACCGAGAGAGCGGGCTCGCGCTCGCCGGCGTCGAGCTCGACGTCAGCATCTCGCACACGATCGATGCGGTCATCCTGAGGCGCACCAGGTCCTACGAGGACACGGTGGTGACCGACGAAGAGGGCCGATTCGCCCTGCCCGCGCCCGAGAACCCGGGAGTTGGAGAGACGAGCCTCCGGCAGGCTCAGATCTCAGCGCAGCACGACGGTCCGGTGGCGGTCTACTGCGAGGTGTCCCAGGCCGAGGACGGAGCCTGGATCTTCACCCCCAACGTCGACTTCGCGTGCCGCGTGCACCTGCCCCTGCCGCTCACAGCGGCGCAGCGCGCGGCGGCGACCTACGGGCTCAGCATCTCGGACGGCTCCCTGGGTGCGCCCGTGACGGTCCGACTCAAGCCCGCGGCGACCCTCGAGGACGAGCTCACGCTGCTCGTCCCCCGGTTCAGCCTCCCGCGCGAGTGGAAGGAGGGGAATAGCGTCGGCACGATCGCCATCGCCACGACGCCGGGTGGGCCGTCCTTCTCGGCGACCTTCGAGACGCTCCCCTCCTTCGGCGATGACCCGCTGGAGGCCGAGGTCTCGAACACGGTGATCCACGGGGTGCGCGTCCTCGACGCCTCGACCCTCGAGCCCCTGGAGGGCGCGGGCGTCACCGTCACGCCCGCGACCGCGAAGTTCGCCTTTGGTGCGGAGTCCGTCATGGGCCTGACCGACGCGACGGGCACGACCGAGCTCATCAGCGTCCCCACCGCTGACGCGGTCCTGCGCGTCCAGCGACTCGGCTACGCGGCCTACGAGGGCAGCCTGAAGGCCAACCCGGGCGCCACCACGGAGGTCCTGCTCGAGCCCACGACCGGCGTCCGATCGGTCGAGGTGACCGTCCGCTCGAAGCGCGGCGCCGTGCCCAGCATCGTCTGGTGCGTCGCCCACCGCGCGGACGGCAGGCCCGCGGCGCGTGAGTCCGGCCTGCCCGAGCCGTCCGGGGAGGGCTGGGTCTTCCGGTCGACCCTGGAGAAGGTGCCCGCCGAGCGATGCGCCATCGAGGTTGAGCTGCTGGGCGACGCCTACGATCTCGGCCGCCACTGGCTCCTCGAGCCCGAGGAGTCCAGCCTGACGATCGACCTCGGCGAGGCGCGCGAGCTGCTCCCCGTCCTCGTGGAGGCGCCCGAGGGCGTCCGATTCGAGTACCGACAGGGCGTGGACACCGCGCGGCTCTCCGTCACCGAGCACGAGGGACCCACGACGGTGCGCGAGGCCCCCCCGGAGGGCTCGTCGGTCACCTGGATGGTCCAGGCCGAGGGGTACGTCCCGATGGTCGGCACCGAGTCCGACTGGACCATCGAGGACCAAGGGGAGCGTCGGGTGCTGAAGCTCAACGCCAGCTTCGAGCCTGGATGGGGCGCGGCGGTTCGGGCCGTCCAGGCCGGGAGCGCCGAGGACGGTCGGGGCGGCACGCTGCCCTACCACCTGCGCGCCCTCGAGCCGGTGGCCGGCGTGGTCCTGCTCGACGCCCCGGACGGACGTGAGATCGGCGTCACCGATGAGCGTGGCTTCGCCGTGATCCAAGCCGGCCAGCGCCCGGAAGCCATCTGGTTCCGCATCGACGGGCAGGTCCGCCAGCTGACGCTCCTCGAGGACAGACACAACTACGAGCTGCGGCTGAAGTGAGGCGCGCGGAAGGGACGCCCCCCGCCCCTGCCGTGCTCCGCCCGATGGACGAGGGGCGCACGATGCATGGGAGAGGCCCCGCCGAGCCATTGCTCGGCGGGGCCTCTCTTTGGGGCCTCTCTTTGGGGCCTTCCGTGTCCCCGTTCATCAGCGCCGAGAGGACCACGCGGGTCCCGAAGCTGGTGGTGAAGCGCGCGGCGGCCTGGGGGTCGATGCGCATGCCGGCGAGGCGCAGCATGGGCCGCGTGAGGTCCTCGATGGTGGGGAGGGCCTCCCGGTGGGTCATCAGCATCCAGGCCCCTGTCGGGCTGAAGCTGACCGACGGCGCGGGAGCCGCGGTGACCAGCTCGACGATCTCCCGTGGCGGGAGGCGGTAGCCCTCCTGAGCGGAAGCGGGGAGGGCGGCGGCAAGGGCAGCGGAGGTGAGGATCGTGGCGAGGCGCATGGGAGCGGTCCGATGGTGAGAGGGAGCCGTCGCTGGAGCCTACGTCGCGCCCCCCGGTCCGTTGAGGGGATCCGTCGGAAGCCACCGGGGCTCGCGAGAGGCGGCGGGATCGGACCCGCCCTTCTCACCTCGCCCTGCGCCGAGGTGAGCCCAGCGAGGGCCGAAGAAAGGGGGGCGCCGCAGCTGACGCCGCGACGCCCCCCTGAGGTGGCCACGTGAACGAATGGGGCCCGACCCGATCCGTCAGGGCGTGATCGTGAAGGCGGTCGCGTCCGTGAATCGCGCTCCGCTCGGGGCGGAGTTGTCGCGATAGAGGTACTGGAAGGCAAGAGTATCGCCCACAGCGAATCCGCTACCCCCGGTGCCCAGCGGCGCGTAGACGGCCGCTTCGAGATCGATGGGGAAGGTGAGCTCGCCTCCACTGGCGAAGCCGTAGCCAATCCGAATCTGTGAACTGGTGATGCAGGCCTCGCCAAAGGGCGTGCTCGCGGGCATGTCCGTGAGGCCGGCGATCATGACGCCAAAGGAGTCCACCGGGAGCTCGTAGGCGAAGACCGAGGAGTTGTTCAACTGCAGTGAGCCCGGCCCCTCGATGGCGAGAATGCCCTGGTTGATCGGATTGAAGCTCGTGGCGTAGCAACGCACAAAGTTGGCGTCACAAACGAAGTTCTCCGAACCGGGGGTGTCCAGGGTGATGCTGAAGGCGCCGATACGCCAGGAGTCGCTGCAGCGCAGCACCTGGGCCGGAACGAACGTCCCGTCGGGACCGATGTCGGTGAAGCCCAGGCTGGCTCCGTAGTACTGCTCGCCGCCGCTCGGCTCCTCGACGAGGCCGATGGCATCGACGACTTCGCTCCACGGCGTGACGTCGAGGACACCGTCATCATCGGTGTCGAGGTCCTCCTGCAGCGTACCGGTGAAGTCCCTCACGAGGAGGTGGGTGACGTTGTCGCTGTTCTCGAAGCCCAGCGTCGTGACGAGGTCCGGGGGGGTGGCGCCGATCGTGAAGGTGGCTTCAGCGGCGAGGAAGTAGCCCGAAGGGCCCGTGCTGAGCCCCGAGAGGTCCGTGATGGACTCGATGACTCCCGAGCCGCCGCTCGAGCTGTCCCCGAGAACGATGTAGCTGAGGCCGGACAGGTCCGCGCCGGGCTCGGTGAGGAGCTCGAAGTACTCGTCGTTGTCCGAACCTCCCTGATCGATACGAAGCTCGTTGATCCGGGGACCGGGACACATGGGCGAGTTGGCGGCGCCGGGGGTGTCGGTGGACCCCGTCGCGAATTCGCCGACCTGCCAGCCCGCGTTACACTTGAAGGAGTGACCAGGGACGAAGGTCCCATCGGGTCCGACGCTGGCGCCGAAGAACTGCATGCTGTACGTCTTATCCCCCGAGTACGGGCTCCTCACGAGGGAGACCACGTCGATGACGCTTGCCCAGGGCTGGGTGTCGAGAAAGCCATCGTCGTTGAGGTCAAGATCGTCCTGGAGCGTCCCGGTGAAGCCCTCCACGAGCATGTGGGTGACGTTGTCCCCGTTCTCGAAGCCCAGGGTCGTCGTGAGGTCGGCCGTCCCGAGGCTGAAGCTGCTCTCCGCGGCGAGGAAGTAACCGCTGGGCGGGACGAAGCTGCCAGTCAGATCCGTCACGGACTCGACGACGCCGCTACCGCCGGAGCCGTCCCCGATGACGATGTAGTAGATGTTGGTCAGGTCCTGACCGGGGTCACCCTTCAGTTCGAAGAACTCGTCGTCGTCGGAACCGGGCTGATCAATCCGGATCTCGTTGATCGCAATGGAAACAGAGGGGCCGCCGCCGCCGATGGCGGTGGCGAGCGCGAGGGTGGAGAGGAGAGTCATAACTCGGAAGAAGCAGGTGAGAGGAGTGGTTGCCCGTCAGGTACATCCGGGCTTTGCCCCAGTATTGGAACGCCCATTTGGCGGCTCGACGGGAGACTTCGCCGTAAACCTGTCGCCGGCGGCTGGTCGCTGACGTAAATGCCGCCTGAAGGCCACCAGGGGCCCGTCCACGTTCAAACGGCGTTGGGCCCACCCGCCCCCCCGGTCCGGTGAGGAGAGCTAGACGAGAGGCCCCGCCTGGCCAGTGCCAGGCGGGGCCTCTCGTCGGAGACGGGCGTCGGAGTCCGCTAGCGGGGGGTGCGCGGCCCCTTCCGCTGCCGGGGCTTCGCCTCGAGCTTGCCGAACATCTTCCGCTCGCTGAGGACCATCACGTCAAGGTCGGTTTGGTTCGGTACACCCACGGTGACCGGGAGGGCCGAGCCTCATCAGCCGGCGGGGAACTTGCCCTTCTGCAGGCGCTTGCCGGTGTTGGCGTCGTAGAGCTCGAAGGTCGGGACCTTGCCCTTGGGCTGGAAGTCGTAGTACTCCTCGCCGAGCGAGCCGAAGACCTGCACGTTGGGGCTGACCACCGCCTTGCCGTCCTGCAGGCGGGGCGTGGGGACCTCGCCGACGAGGGGACCGCCGAGCTGGATGTCCACCTCGGCGCCCGTGGCCACCTCGAGGCGCTCCATGCGGCCCATGCGGATCCGCGCCGTCTCGGAGCTGCCCTTCAGGAAGGCGTCCGCGAGCACGTAGTCGCCCACCGGGACCACCATGCCCTTCTTGGCGCCGGCGATCTGGAAGGAGACGTCCCTGCCCTGGCGGGCGATGGCCGTCACCACGCTGGCCTTGATGCCCTTGATCTTCTTCAGCGTCAGGACGCCGGTCTCGCCGGAGTAGGGGCGGGTCCTGACCTCGGTGCCGTCGGCGTTGACCTCGAACTCGAAGAGCTTGCCGTCGATGTTCACGATGCGGGAGACGTAGCCCGCGCCGCGGTCCTTGCCGATGGCGAGGCCGTCGACGCCCAGGTCGTCGTAGCGCCCGTTGGCATTGGCGTCGATGACCGCCATGGTGAGCCCCTCGACCTTGCCGGTCATGGCGCCCGAGGCGGTCCAGCTCCACTTGCGCTCGCCGTCGTTGCGGAAGCGGACGCCGTAGTGGAAGACCTGGCCCTCGGCGTCCTCGCCCTTGAGGTCGACGAAGCCGTCCGACCCCTTGATGTCACGGTCGACCCGGCCGTCACCGTTCGAGTCGATCTCGAAGTGCACGGGGCCGATCATCTCGACGGGGAACTCCTGGCCGAAGAGGGTGATCTCGTCCCCCAGGGACTGCCACTTCTCCTGGCCGAGGACGTAGTCGAACTTCTCGGAGGCGCGGTGCTTCATGCTCGATGAAGCCCAGCCCTCGTTCGGTCCGGTGGGCGTGAGCGCGGCGGACGTCAGTCCAGCCACGGCCAGCGCCGCGATGAGCCCCGTTGAGGAGCGTTGGATGTTCATGTCTGGGGTCTCCTTCGCCGCGGGGGCGAGTGGGGCGGGGAGAGCGGCTCCCCTGCGGGACCTATCGGCCCGCCTCGATCGAGGCTACGCACCGAAGCCCGGACCATGCGCGTCAATCGGTCCCAATGGGGCGAACGGGCCCCGGCGGCCCCCAGGGGCCCCTTGCCCGG
>CAZEFP010000090.1:0-9362 GCA_964511565.1 uncultured Planctomycetaceae bacterium | reverse complement strand
GTCGGCGATCTTCTTTCGCAGCGCGGGATCCCGCAACCGCTCGAGCGAGGCCTCAAAAGAGCGTGTCCGGCGCCATCAGCCCCGCGCCCTCGTTGCGGACGCTGTTCAACCTCGAGCTCACGCGGTCGAGGGTGAGCAGGCCGGCGGGGGCCGGGTCGAGGAGCCGGCGGGTGGCGCCCGGGTCCTCCACCTCGGGCGTCAGCCAGCGGTCGAAGTCCTCGGGCTCGATGAGGCAGGGCATCCGGTCATGGAGCGGCGCCACGTCCTCGTTCGCGTCCGTGGTCAGGATCGTGAAGGACGTCCGCGGCGGCTCGGTCGCCGAGCCCTTCCAGCGCTCCCAGAGGCCCGCGAAGGCCAGGGGCCTACGGTCGGCGCGCTGGATTCGGTAGGGCACCTTGGTCCCCGCCTCGCGCTGCCACTCGTAGAACCAGCTCGCCGGCACGAGGCAGCGGCGGCGCTTGAAGGCGGACCGGAACGAGGGCTTCTCCGCGGCGGTCTCGGACCGCGCGTTGATGGTCCGGTGGGCGATCTTCGAGTCCCGGGCCCAGGAGGGCACGAGCCCCCATCGCATCGTGGCGATCGCCCGTCCCTCCCCCGTCTCGTCCCGGACGACGATTGGGGCCTCCTGGGACGGGGCGAGGTTGAAGCGCTCGGTGAACTCGCCGAGGCCGCTCAGGTCGAAGAGCGCCGCGAGCACGTCCGGGGCGACGGTCAGTGCATATCGGCCACACACGCCCCGATCATAGGCCAGGGGCGGAGCGGCCTGGGCGGGATCGGCCCCTCGCGGACCAGGCGGCCGCGGCGGCCAGGCCGAGCCCCGAGAGGGCGGCGACCGTGCCACTCGCGTCCACCGACGCGCCCAGCAGCAGGGGGGCGCCCCGCGTGGCGAGGAAGTAACCGAGGAGTCCCGCCGCCGCTCCCAGGCCAACGGAGAGCAGCACGTAGGGTCCCATGCGGTCGGTGAGGAGCCGCGCGGTGGCCGGCGGGCAGGTGAGCAGGGCGATGGCGAGGATCGAGCCCACCGCGTCGAAGCTCAGCACGATGGCCAGGGTGGTGAGGGCCATCAGGCCCGCCGAGACGGCGGTCGGGTACAGGCCGCGGGAGCGGGCGAAGGCCGCGTCGAACGCCACGGCCCGCAGCAGGGGCCAGGTCAGGACCACGGCCGCGCCGGAGGCCGCCAGGAGGCCGACCAGTCGCAGGGGCTGAGGCGGCATCCCGGCGAGGCTCGGCCCGCCGAGGACCTCTTCCCAGGTGGCGGGCGCGCTCCAGAACATCAGCTCCAGCTGGCCGCTCAGGACACAGTCCACGTCGAGGTCCACGTTGGCGCCGCCGTTGAGCTCGAGGAGCAGGACGCCGAGGGCGAACATGGTCGTGTAGACGAGGCCGATGGCGGCGCTCCGCTCCACTCGCCCGTGGCGGATGATGGTCGCGATCGCGAGGCCGGTGAGCGCGGCGGCGGCGGTGGCGCCGAGGAACATGGGGCCTGCGGCCCGGGAGCCGGTCACGAGGAACGCGGCCACGAGGCCGGGCAGGACCGAGTGGGCCATGGCGTCACCGAGCATCGCCTGCCGGCGCAGCACGAGGAACGAGCCCAGGAGCGCCAGGGTCGCGGCAGAGGCGGTCACCGCGACCAGGGGCATCAGGTCGAGGGTCATGAACTCCTGGAGGCCGGGGGGGATCATGCCTGCTCTCCTCCGGGACCGGTCCTGCCCGCGGGCGCGGCGAGTCGCCTCGCGGCGGCGGCGACCCTGCGATGGCGGAGCCAACCGGAGAGCACGCCGCGCTGGGGCGCGAAGACCAGGCTCACCAGGAAGGTCGAGGCCGCTGACAGGATGATCAGTGGGCCCGCGGGTGCGCTGGGGGTGACCGCCGAGAGGGAGGCGCCGAACCAGGCGGCGCTGGCCCCCGCCACGGCGGCGACCAGCACCATGGGGGCCACCCGTGTCGTCCAGAGGCGGGCGGTGGCGGCCGGGGCCACCAGGAGGGCTGCGACGAGGAGCATGCCCACGGCCTGGAGCCCGGCCATGGCCACGGCGCCGACCAGGGCCGCGAGGATCGCGTCGAGCAGCCGGACCGGCAGCCCCTTCGAGCGCGCGAACCGCTCGTTGAACGCGACCGCCGTGAGGACCCGGTAGAGGGCGAGGGTGGTGCCCAGGGCGGCCGTGGCGAGGACGGCCATCAGGAGGGCGTCCCCGCTGGTCATGGAGGCGGTGGAGCCGAAGATGAGCTCATCGAGCCCCGCGCGGTCGGCCCCGTCCACGCGCCGGGTGGCTGAGAGCGCGACGATCCCGGCGCCGAAGGAAGCGCTGGAGACGGTGGCGACCGCCGTCTCCGGGCTCAGGCGCGTGTGCTTCGCGAGCCACTCGATGGAGAGGACGGCCGACGCGCCCGAGAGCGCGGCGCCCAGCATCAGCAGGGGCATGCTCCGCTCCTCCTGGCCCACGGCCGCGTGCAAGAGGAAGGCGAGGGTGACGCCGACGAGGGAGGCGTGGCTGATGGCGTCCGCCACCAGCGCGCGACCCTTGAGCATCGCGAACGAGCCGACGGTGCCGGCGCTGACGCCGAGCAGGATCGTGCCGATCAACACGACGTTGGTGTTGTAGCCGCCGCCGAACGAGAGCACCCGCGCCCACGCCTCGAGCCGCCCCTCCTCCAAGGGGGCCGCGGCCACCACGGGCACGGAGGCGCTGGCGAACGGAGCCAGGAGCTGGCAGGAAGCGGCGAGCATTCCCACGCGCCACGCGCCTCAGGCGAGCTGTCGCGGGGCCCGGCTGTCGGGCGCGAAGGCCCGCCGGACGTTGTCCTCGGAGAGGGCCTCGCGCGCCGGCCCGGTGGCGACGACCGAGCCCGCCATGAGCATGGCGTCGTCGAAGCGCGAGCGCGCGGTCTCGAGGTCATGGTGGACGGCGACGACGGTGGTCCCCTCGGAGCAGAGCCGATGGAGGCGCTGGAAGAGGGCGTCCTCGGTCTCGGAGTCGACGCCGGCGAAGGGCTCGTCGAGGAGCAGCAGGTCGGCGCGCTGGGCGAGGGCTCTGGCGAGGAACACTCGCTGCTGCTGGCCGCCGGAGAGCTGACCGATCGGACGGTCGGCGAACGCCCCCAGGCCGAGCTCCTCGAGGCAGGTGCGGGCCTCTCGCCGGTGGCCGCGGTCGGTCGCGCCGCGGCGCACCCACGCGGGGAGGAGCCAGTCGAGGCGGCGGGCCGCGCCCATCTCGACGACCTCCAGCGCGGTCACCGGGAAGTCCCAGTCCACCGACTCTCGCTGGGGAACGAAGGCCACCCTCGCCCGGGCCTCGGCGAAGGGCTGCCCCCAGAAGAAGGCCTCCCCCGCGAGCGGGCGGAGGGCGCCCATGGCGGCGTTGAGGAGCGTCGACTTCCCGGCGCCGTTGGGGCCGACGATGGCCGTCATGGCCCCCTCGCGAGCCTCCCAGGAGACGTCCCACAGGGCGGGGATCCCCCGGTAGGCGACGGAGAGGGAGCGCAGGGCGAGCGGCGCCCGGGCTTCACTGCTGCGGAGGATCATCGGACGGTCGCCTCCCCTGATGCCTCGCGTCCCGCGCCGAGGGCGCTGAGGATGGTCGAAACGTTGGACTCCAGCATGCCCTCGTAGGTCCCTGCGGCCCCGGGCGCATCGGCGTGCAAGACGCCTCCGATCCGCAGGTCGTGCCCGCGGGCCCGGGCGCCCTCCAGCAGGGCCTTCACGTTCCGCTCGGAGACCGTGGACTCGAAGAAGACCGCCGGGATGTTCCGCTCGACCACGACGTTGACCAGGTCCTCGATCGTGCTCAAGGAGGCTTCGCTCGTGGTCGAGACTCCCTGGATGCCGCGCACCTCGAGGCCGTAGCGCCGGCCGAAGTAGCGGAAGGCGTCATGGGCCGTGAGGAGCACCCTGTGGTCGGCGGCCAGGGCGCGGAAGGACTCCCGGTACTCCTCGTCCGCGGCGAGCAGCCGAGCCTCGATGGCGGCCGCCCTCGTGTTGAAGGCCGCGCTTGCCGATGGACGCTGCTCGACCAGGGCGCTCGCGACCACGCCGGGCACCCTCGACCAGATCGACGCGTCCATCCACACGTGGGGGTCAGGAGCCGGGCCGCTGTCGAGCCGCTCGTTCGCCAGAAGGACCTGTTCGGCGAC
This sequence comes from uncultured Planctomycetaceae bacterium, assembly GCA_964511565.1. Classification (GTDB taxonomy): domain Bacteria; phylum Planctomycetota; class UBA1135; order UBA1135; genus Saltatorellus. The sequence goes on along the minus strand of CAZEFP010000090.1, from coordinate 5,231 downwards.
GGGGATGACCTCGATGCCCGAGTCTCCCACCCGCTGGAGCGCGTCGGCGAGGTACCCCTCGAGGTGCAGTCCGTTGTAGAGGACGAGGTCCGCCGCCATGAGCAGCTTCACGTCGTCGCGGGTCGGTCGGAAGAGGTGCGGGTCCATGTCCGCGCCGAAGAGCGTCACGACGGTCGCCTCGGTCCCCGCGATCTCCCTGGCGAGGTCTCCGATCATCGCGGTCGTGCAGACCACCCGGGGACCCTCGCTCAGGCCAGCGTCCACGCTGCCGGAGCACGACAGCGCGAGGCCTGCGAGGAGGGGGAGGAGCTTGGACCGAGCCATGGGGACAGGGCGCCTGCGCGCACCGTGCCCAGAGCGTATCGGCGATCTTGTAACCATTGCTATTAGATCCAGCGCCTTTGTCCGGGCCAGGTGTCTCGTTCTGGGACTAAGGGTCCTTCTAGGTGCCCTCAGGGCCGGACAGCTCGGCGAAGCGCTCCAGGGTTCGTCGGCTCACGTGGTGCTCGACGCCCTCCGCATCGATCTCCGCGGCGGCCCCGGGGACGCCGAGGAAGCGGAGGAACCGCAGCACCACCTGGTGCCGTTCCCTGGACCGCGCGGCGAGGGCCTGGCCGTCGGCGGAGAGCAGCAAGGGGCGGCGGGGCGGGCTGACCACGTGCCCCGACCTGCGGAGCCTCGCCACCACCCGTGTGACGGTCACCTGGGCCACGCCAAAGCGCTCGGCGAGCCACCCGACGCGGGCCTCTCCCCGCTCCCGGATCATGTCGTCGATGGCCTCCACGTAGTCCTCGGTGAGCTCGCTCGCGTGGGCGGCGCGAACCCGCGCGAAGCGAGGCGCCGCGTCCTCGGCGAGGGGGCCAGGGCTGGCCGCGACGGGGTCGGCGCGACCCTCCACGGGGTGAGAGGCGACGAAGCGCTCGAAGGCCGAGAGGGTCTCCGGTCCGACGTGGTGCTCCATCCCCTCGGCGTCGGCCTCCGCGACCTCCGCCGGGAGCCCGAGCGCCAGCAGGAACTTCAGGACCGCCGCGTGCCGCGACCGGGACCGCCGCGCGATGGCGCGGCCCTCGTCGGTGAGCTGGATGGCCTCCTGCTGACCGGAGCTGACGAGGCCGTCTCGACGGAGGCGCTCGATGACCGAGCAGACCGCCACGTGGCTGATCCCGAACCCCGTGGCGAGGTCCCGGACCCGGGCCTCGCCGCGGTCCTCGATGAGGTCGTCGATGGCCTCCACGTAGTCCTCGACGAGCTCCTGCCGGTTGGCGCGCCGGACGGCCTCATGACCCGCGCGGATGCGCGCCATGGGCGGCGATTCGGCGCCGGCCTTCGGGCGCGCGGGGTCGATGGGGTCCGGGCTCACTGCGGCCTGAGCGTAGCCGACAGGGGCTCCGCCATGGCGCCCCGTCGTGTACGGTCTTCCACGAAGGAGACCGCGCGATGAACTACCGGAAGATGGGCCGCACGGGCCTGAAGATCAGCAGCGTCTCCATCGGCGGGTGGCTGACCCTCGGCGGCAGCGTCGACGCCGAGCGCTCCGCGAGGATCCTCCGTCGCGCGGTGGAGGGAGGGGTGAACTTCATCGACCTGGCGGATGTCTACTCCGCGGGGGCCGCGGAGGAGGTGGCGGGGGCCGCGGTCAGGGGGCTCGATCGGGCGTCCCTGGTCCTCTCCTCGAAGGTGTTCGGCCGGATGGGGGACGGCCCCAACCAGCGCGGGCTGTCGCGCAAGCACATCATCGAGAGTTGCGAGGCCTCGCTGCGGCGGATCGGGACGGACTACCTGGACCTCTACTTCTGCCACCGCTCGGATCCGGAGACGCCCCTCGAGGAGACGGTGCGCGCCATGGACGACCTCGTCCACCAGGGCAAGGTGCACTACTGGGGCACGAGCGTCTGGCAGGCGGACCTCCTGGATGACGCCCACGACCTGTGCGATCGGCGCGGGTTCTACCCGCCGCTGGTGGAGCAGCCCCAGTACAGCCTGCTCGAGCGCGGGATCGAGGCGTCCGTGCTCCCCGCGGCCCGGCGGCTCGGGATGGGCCTGGTGGTCTGGAGCCCCCTCGCAGGCGGCCTGCTCACCGGGAAGTACGACGACGGCGTCCCGCCCGGGAGCCGGGGCGCGGAGACCAAGTGGTTGGACGACAAGCTCGAGGGCGACGTGCAGACGCGGCTGCAGGCCTTCAGCGCCCTGGCCCGCGAGGCCGGGGTCACCCCCGCGCAGCTGGCGCTCGCCTGGATCCTGCGCAACGACGCGATCACCAGCGTGATCACCGGCGCCACCTCGGTGGCGCAGGTCGAGTCCAACCTCGAGGCCGCCGAGGTCGGCCTCGACGACGAGCTCGCGCAGCGGATCGAGGAGCTGTTCCCAGCTTGAGCTCCGGGGGAGAGAGCCCGGCCAGCGGCGGCTCCTTGGGGCGTCGAGCGTTGGTCTCGGTCGCCGCCACGGCGCTGACCCTGCTCTTGATCGAGCTCTCCGTGGAGCGTTTCTTCCCGGTCCTCGGCCAGGTCTACCGGCTGGACCCCGAGCTCCTCCACGACACCATCCCGGGCTCGCGCCGGATCCAGCCGATGGAGCCCTCCCGGCTGGGGGAGGGGGATCGCGCGCGGGTGCTGGTGGAGGTCGGCAAGGACGGGTTCCGAGGCAGCGGCGCGCGGGAGAGCGACGGCGCCCGCCGGGTGCTCGTCCTCGGGGACTCGTTCGTGATGGCCGAGAACGTGCCCGAGGAGGCCACCTTCGTGCGGCGACTGGCGGAGGACCTGGAGGCCGAGCTCGGCTCCGCGATCGAGGGGATCAACGCGGGGCGCTCGGGGTACGGGCCCGACCAGTCGTTGCTCCTCCTGCAGCGTGAGATCGACGAGGTGGAGCCGGACCTCATCGTCTGCGTCCTCTGCGCCCACAACGACGTGGGGGACCTGGCCCGCAACAAGCTGTTCCGCGAGGAGCCTGAAGGGGTCCTCGTCCGATCCCCGGTGCGGATCGGTGCGCGCCTCGTCGATGAATTCGCGCGGCGCAGGGATCGAGCTGGCGGGCTGGGGCTCCAGCGCCTCCTCCGCTTCTGGCGCGAGGCGCCCGATCGGCGCCCGGTGGACACCGTGCCTGTCGGGACCATCGACCTCTACCTCGCCGCGCTCGCGGCGCAGCACGACGAGTTCTTCGTGCGCGGCGACCAGGAGGTGGTGTCCTTGTTCGAGGACGTCTACGACGCCGACGTGGCGCTTCGGCCCGACACGCCCGCGGTGGTCTCGAAACTCTCTCTGATGACCGCGGTGCTGCGTGCCATGGTCGAGCTGGCGGCGCAGCGCGCCATCCCGTTGCACTTCGTGGTGGTCCCTTCCGCCGTGGACGTCTGCCCTGGCTTCGGCATCCAGGTGGACCCGGCGCGCTTCCCCGACTACTCGCCCGAGCGGCTGACGGAGCTCCTCACGCGTGCGGTCGTCGGAGCGGGTGGACGGGTCACCGATCTGTCGGAGACCCTGCGCGCCGGTGGGGATCGCGTCTGGGTGGGCGGGACCGACATCCACTGGAACGCCGCCGGTCAGGGGGCGGGGGCCGCCCGGGTGGCCGCTGACCTGGTCGGTCGCCCCGACGTCGAGGAGCGCCTCCGGGCTCGCTGAGGGCCGCCCGCTGCCCATCGCACGGGGCGCTGCCCCTGGGAGGGGAGGTGGTACGCCCGACAGGATTCGAACCTGTGACCTTTCGCTCCGGAGGCGAACGCTCTATCCAGCTGAGCTACGGGCGCCCGATTTGGGGGCGGAAGCTTAGCGCCCGCGGGGCGGATCGCGCCACCGCCACCCCGCCCGAATGGGATGTGACGGCGCCCGGGATACGGGAATTCCCATGGATACCCCCTTCTCGGGGCGGAGAGAGGCCCCCAGAAAACGAAGCCTTGCCGTATCCAGCGGCGTCGGTGACGCTAGACCCCCTGCGTCCCCGGCTCGGTCCGGGGAACGACGCGCCTCAGCATGAAGGACTCCGCCATCACCGCCGCCAGCCCGATCCGCCGCGCGCCCCTGACCTGGCCGCGAGAGGCTCGAACCCGTTGGCTGGCACCGGCGGCGGCCCTTGGTGGCGTCCTCCTCTGGGCAGCCACCCCCGGCGAGTCGCTTCACCCCGTGGACGATTCGGGGGCTCCGGTGATCGAGCTGAGCGCGGGAGTCGGGGCCGCGGACTTCGATGGGGACGGGCTGACCGACGATCAGGAACTCGTCCTTGGGACTTTTCCCTTCGTGGCCGACTCGGATGAGGACGGTTACGGGGACGGCGAGGAGATCGCCCGGCAGTCCGACCCGCGGGACCTGATGTCGGTGCCCCAGACCTCCCAGATCAGCGCGAACATCACCGCCCGCGGCGAGGGCAGCGCGCTCCAGCTGGTGATGCTGGTGTTCGAGCCGTCCGAGGACCTCGGTGACTCGTTCGTCCGACTCGGAGCTCTGCGGTCCGGCCAGGTCACCACGGTGCCCCTGGCGCGATTCGCTGCGTTCACGACGCTGTCCACGGTGCCCGCTTCCGGTGGCGGGCAGCTGACCTGCATCGAGCTGCCGGTGCACCCCTCCTTCGTGGAGGTCGCCGACCAGGTCACCTTCTTCCTCGCGGCGGGCAACTCCCAGACCCAGACCTACACCGCCGGCGCCAAGGTGGACATCTCTTCCGTCGAGGGGATCCTGCTGATGCAGCGCTTCGCCGCCGCGCAGGCGCAGATCCAGGCCTCGCAGGGGGGCGGCAGCGTCCGCCTGCCCATTCCTGGCAACGCCGCGCCGAGCATCCCGAACACCTGGGTTCCGGGGTCGATCTGCTTCCAGCGGTCGGCCGTGGTGGGCGGCAACGGCCCCGTCATGCTCCATCAGGTCATCGAGGCAGACTGCCTCCAGGGCTGGGACACCTTCTGCGTGTCCACCTGCAGTGCGGCCCTCGGGTCGACCTACGAGACCATCGACCCCGTCGCGCTGATCGGTGGTTGAAGGGTGGTCACCCACCCTCCCCAGGGGCGGTGGTGGACGGCCTCCTCAGCCCCTCCTCCTGGGGCGAGATCCGGGGGACGAGGCGTGGCCCTGTCACCGGCGCGGCCTCGAGACTTGATTTGAGACGCTCGCTGGCGCTGGATCCCTCCAGGGCACCCGGATCCGACCGGGTCCCATTGCACGAAACGGCCCCCAAGGAGCCCATCCATCGGGAACCCCAACGCTCTCACCGTCGTCTAATGGTGACCCCGATATGCCTGGACCCCTCAAGAT
>CAZEFP010000089.1:0-9434 GCA_964511565.1 uncultured Planctomycetaceae bacterium | reverse complement strand
GGGCGGGCGCGGCGCTGGCCCCGGCGGGCGAGGCGGCGAGGAGGGGGGGGCCGAGGGGGAAGCGGTCGAGGTGGTTCATGGGTGGTCACTTGAGCCGACGCGGTACGGGGTTCGAACGCAGGGGCCTGACGTGGAGCCTGCGGGCTCGGGGGGCCCTACGGCAAGCGGCGCCGCCCGTGAGCGAAAAGGTCTCCACCCGGGGGGCGGGCGGTCCCGCGGGGGCGAGGCGCCCACATCGGTGGGGCTCCGGCGCCGCCGAGCCATGGGCGTGCGCGGTGTCCCGCTCGGGGCCAGCGGAGCGGCGGGCTCGTGGGCAGGGCTGAGACGAAAAAAGCCCTCGCAGGGCACGGGGCCGCCGGCGAGGGCTTGGGTGGTGGACCTAAGTGGATTCGAACCACTGACCTCTACGATGTCAACGTAGCGCTCTAACCAGCTGAGCTATAGGTCCTCGACGGCGCGAGAATCTATCCGCGAAGGGCTGGGGCCTCAACGCTTTTTCCGTGGGTATCCGTCCCTGGAGGGTTCCCCGGTGGTTCCCGCCGACCCGGCGCGGACCTAGACTCTTCGCCCGGCCCCGGCGCTGGTTGCCGGCCCGCCCCATCCTCCAGCCCTCCACCACCCTGTGGAGAGCACCCCCCATCCCCGCGCCTGGGCCGCCTCGGCTCGCGGCGCGGCTCCCCCTGAACAGTCGAGTGCACCCGTGAAGATTGGCGTCGTCAAGGAGATCAAGAATCACGAGTACCGGGTGGCCCTGCGGCCCTCGGGGGCCGAGCAGCTCATCGCCGATGGCCACGAGGTCATGGTGGAGACCGGTGCGGGCAAGGGGACGAGTCTGGACGATGACAGCTACCAGTCGGTTGGATGCACCATCGGCGCCACGGCGGCCGACGTCTGGGCCAGCTGCGACATGATCATGAAGGTCAAGGAGCCCCTCTCTTCGGAGTGGCCCCACATGCGCCCCGGCCAGACGGTCTTCACCTACTTCCACCTGGCGGCGGACCGGGAGCTCACCGAGGGCGTGCTCGCCACGGGCGCCCACTGCTTCGCCTACGAGACCCTGGAGGTCGGCGGCAAGCTCCCGCTGCTGGAGCCCATGAGCGAGGTCGCGGGCCGGCTCTCGATCCAGGCCGGCGCCAAGTACCTGGAGAAGCCCGCTGGTGGTGTGGGCCAGCTCCTCGGGGGGGTCCCCGGCGTGGCGCCCGCGGAGGTCGTCGTCATCGGCGGCGGCGTCGTCGGCACGAACGCCGCGCGCATGGCGGCGGGGCTCGGGGCCAACGTGACCGTGCTCGACGTCAACCACGAGCGCATGCGGTACCTGGATGAGATCCTCCCCGCCAACTGCACGACGCTCTTCTCCAACCCCATGAGCGTTCGCGAGAAGCTCGAGGCCGCCGATCTCGTGGTGGGGGCCGTGCTCGTCCCCGGCGCCGCGGCGCCGAAGCTGATCAAGCGCGAGCACCTCTCGTTCATGAAGGAGGGCAGCGTCATCGCGGACGTCGCCGTGGACCAGGGCGGGTGCTGCGAGACGACCCGCCCGACCACCCACGAGGAGCCCACCTTCGTGGTGGACGGCGTGGTCCACTACTGCGTGGCCAACATGCCCGGCGCGGTCCCCCGCACCAGCACCTTCGCCCTGACCAACTCCACCCTGGCCTGGGCGCGGCGCCTGGCGCGCCTCGGCCCCAAGCAGGCCATCCTCGACGACCCGGGCCTGGCCACGGCGGCCAACGCCGTCGGCGGAAAGCTGACCTGCGAGCCCGTGGCCCAGGCCTTCGGCATGGAGTTCGTGTCCCCGACCGTCGCCGCCGGCGCGATCTGACTGGGTCCACGTCGTGCTCCCCTCGTTCGACGCGGCCCTTGCCGGGGCCATGGCCGCCGGCCACAAGGCCGGGCAGGTGACCCAGGAGGCCTCCGGGCTGGCCGAGGGTGACGTCTGGAACGTCTTCTTCCTCGCCATCATCCAGGGGCTCACGGAGTTCCTGCCGGTGAGCAGCTCTGGCCACCTCGCCCTCGGCAAGTCGGTCATGGGGCTCGAGGCCGGCGGCATGGCGCTGGACGTGGCCCTGCATGTGGGGACCCTCGGGGCCATCGTGTGGGCCTTCCGCAAGGACGTCTTCGCCCTGCTGAGGGACCCCTTCGAGGGCCGCTACCTGAGCTGGGTCTGGCTCGTGGTGGCCACGCTCCCTGTGGCCGTCATCGGGATCGTCTTCAAGGACTCCATCACGGCCGCCGCCGGGACTGCCGTCGCGGCGGGCTGCGGGCTGCTCGTCACCTCCGCAGCGCTCCTGGTGGGGGAGTTCAACCGGCGGCGCTTCAACGCGCCGGCCTCGCCCGCGGACGGCCCGCCGGTGTTCCGCATGCGAGACGCCGTGGTGATGGGCTTCGCCCAGGCCGCCGCCATCTGGCCGGGGGTCTCACGGTCGGGGTCGACCATCTCGGCGGGCCTGGTACGCGGCCTCTCGGCGGAGGACGCCGCGCGGCTCTCATTCCTTATGAGCATCCCGGCCATCTCGGGGGCGGCCATCGTGGAGCTGCCCGGCGCCCTCGAGGAGGGCTTCGGCAACCTCAACGGCGTCGTGGTGTTCGGGGCGACGATCCTCGCGGGGCTGGTGGGGTGGAGCGCCCTTCGGACGCTGCTCCTCGTGCTCCGCAAGGGCTCGTTCCCGTACTTCGCGGGCTACTGCGCCCTCCTGGGGACCGCCGCGCTGATCCTCGCCCGGTGAGGGGGTAGGCTGGCCCCATGCGCCAGCCCAAGCTCACCCACCTCGCCTCCTTCCTCGCGCTCTCCCTGACGTTCCCGTCCCTGGCCGGCGGGGCCGTGCTCCAGGACGCTCCGGACCCCGTCGATGCGCCGGCGGTCTCGGGGGCCGGGTCGCTGCTCGGGCTGGAGTGGACCGAGGCCGAGGTCGAGCAGATGCTCGACACGATCCGTGAGCGGCTGGGCGAGTACGAGCGCCTGCGAGGGCGCTCCCTCCCCAACCGCGTCTTCCCCGCGCCTCTGGGAACCCCCTTCGTCCCCGGGGTGGAGCCGGCCGCAGCCCAGCGGGGGATGGCGCCCCTGGTCCAGCGGGAGGTGACGCGGCCGGTGGACCTCGAGGAGGTCTGTACCTGGACGATCCCCGAGCTCGCGGCGCTGCTCCGCCAGGGCGACGTCACCTCGGTGGAGCTCACGGCCATGTACCTGGACCGGCTGGCTCGCCTCGACGAGCACCTGCACTGCGTGATCTCGCTGCTGCCCGAGCGGGCGCTGGCCCAGGCCGCGGCGCGGGACGCCGAGCTCGCGGAGGGGATCGACCGGGGGATCCTCCACGGCCTCCCCTGGGGCGTGAAGGACCTCATGGCGGTGGAGGGGACGCGCACCACCTGGGGGGCCGAGCCCTACAAGGACCAGGTGCTCGAGGGGACCGCGACGGTGGTGCGACGCCTCGACGACGCGGGCGCGGTGCTCATCGCGAAGCTGACCCTCGGCGCCCTGGCCATGGGGGACGTGTGGTACGGGGAGCGGACGCGGAGCCCCTGGGATCTCGACCGCGGCTCCAGCGGCTCCTCCGCGGGGTCGGCCTCCGCCACGGCGGCAGGTGGCGTCGCGTTCTCCATCGGCACCGAGACCCTGGGGTCCATCGTCTCGCCCTCGGTGGCCTGCGCCACCAGCAGCCTGCGGCCGACGGTGGGGCGGGTGCCCCGCACCGGCGCCATGGCGCTCTCCTGGACCATGGACAAGGTGGGGCCGATCACGCGCACCGTGGGCGACGCGGATCTGGTCTTCCGCGCGATCCAGGGCCGGGACCCCGCCGACCCCTACTCCCGGGATGGGCGCGTACCGGTGCGTGATGTGCCTGAGCGGCGGCTGCGGATCGGCGTGCCCGAGGGCGCCTTCGCCCGGGGAGGCGGCGTCGATGAGATCGTCGCGGAGCTCGAGGCCGCGGGCCACGAGCTGGTGCCCGTCCAGCTCCCCGACTACCCGGTCCGCGCCATGCTCGTGATCCTCCACGCCGAGTCCGCGGCCGCCTTCGACGAGCTCACACGGAGCGGGCGCGACGACCTCCTGCGCCGGCAAGGAGCCTCGGCCTGGCCCAACTCCTTCCGCGCCGCCCAGATGATCCCGGCGGTCGCCTACGTCCAGGCCCAGCGGCTGCGGTCGCTGCTGATGGCGGACATGGCAGAGGCCATGGAGGGCGTCGACCTGCTGGTCCACGCGCCCTACGCCAGCGGCGTCCTGACCATCACCAACCTCACCGGGCACCCGACGGTCTCCGCGCCCTTCGTTCCCGCCGCGGGCCCACGGCGCGACGGGGCTCCCCGGACGGTCTGCTTCACCGGACACCCCGATCGGGACGAGGCGCTGCTGGCTGCCGTGACGGCGTGGCAGCGAGCCCATCCCGAGCACGTCCTTCACCCGCCCATGCCCTGGCTCGAGGGAACCGCGGCCGAGGCCGCCAAAGATCGGGAATCGGAGGACGGCGGGGACGCGGGCCGTTGACTCCCCCGGGGGGCGCCGCAGACTGGGGTCATGAGCCAGATCCCTGCCAGCGGCCGCTTCGGTGAGGCGCCCATCATGACCGTCGAGGAGTTCGCGGCGATCCGCCCCGGACTCGAGGGCAAGATCGTCGCCACCTCCGGCGGCTTCGACCCCATTCACCCCGGCCACGCCAGCGTCCTCCTGGCCTCGAAGTCCCACGTGGAGTCCGAGACCGGTGAGCGCCCCGACCTCCTGGTCGTCATCGTCAACGGCGACGGCTTCCTCCGGAAGAAGAAGGGCGCGGAGTTCCAGGACCTCTCCACCCGCGCCCGCGTCGTGGCGTGCCTGCGCGAGGTCGACGTGGTCGTGACCTACGAGACGGACGAGGAGATGTCCGTGGAGGGCGCCCTGGCCGGGATCCGGCCGCACTTCTTCACCAAGGGCGGCGACCGCACGAACGCGGACAACATCGCCGAGTGGGGCCTCTGCCAGGAGATCGGCTGCCAGATCGTCACCGGCTGCGGCGTCGACAAGGAGTGGTCCTCCTCGGACCTCCTCGGGCGCTGGGCGCAGCTGGTGAGGGACGGCGCGGTCAGCTGACCGCCGGCACTCCGTGAGCCCCCGGCCCAGAGGAACCGCCGGGCCGGGGTCACCCCTCGCACCGTTGCTGGACTACCGGCCCGCGCTGGTGGGGGGGCAGGGCGTGGGGCGCTACGTACGCGAGCTGGCGGCCGCCCTCGCGGCGCTCGAGGGCGTGGCCCCGAGGCTCTTCGCGCCGACCCGGCAGGCCGTGGCCCGCAGCGCCCCCGAGGGCGCCCACCTCTTCGCGCCGCGCCTGCCCTCGAAGCCGATCACGGCGCTGATGAGCGCGGCAGGGCTCGGCCTCGAGCGCCTGGTGGGGGGCGCGGACGTGGTCCACCACACCCAGTACCGCCGGCTCCCCACCCGGCGGCCCGAGGTGGCGATGATCCACGACCTCGTGTTCCTGGACTCGGACCGGTTCGTGAGCACACGCGTCTCGCGCCGAATGGGCGCTTTTGCGCGCGACGCCGCGCGGCGCTGCGAAGTGCTGCTGACGCCCTCGGAGGCCGTGGCGGACGAGGTGGCGGAGCGGCTGGGGGTGGCCCGGGAGCGCATCGTGGCGACGCCCCTCGGGGTGGACCACACGGCGCGTACGGCCCCCGACCCCGGGGTGGCCCGCGCCCTCGCGGTGGAGGTCGAGAGCGAGGGGCCCTTCATCTTCACGGCCGCGCGGCTCGAGACCCGCAAGAACCTCGGAGTGATCCTGGAAGCGCTCGAGCGCCTCGGGGCGGACGCGCCACGGTGGAAGATCGCCGGGGTCCCGGGCGAGGGCGTCGAGACCTTCGAGGCCCGCGTCGCCGGGTCTCCGGTGTCGGAGCGGGTGCAGCGACTGGGGCACCTCCCGGAGGGCGCGCTTCGGGCCCACCTCGACGCCTGCCAGGCGTTCGTGCTCGTGCCCCATGACGAGGGCTTCGGGCTCGCGCCCCTGGAGGCCATGGCCGTGGGGTGCCCCGCCATCTCGAGCGACGTGCCGGTGGTCCGAGAGGTGTGCGGAGGCGGCGCCGTCCTGGTGGAGCCCGGGGACCCGGCGGCCCTCGCCGCGGCCATCGGCGAAGCCATGGGGCCCCGTGGAGGCGGGCGGGCGGCCGCCGCTCACGCGGCGCCATTCACCTGGGCGCGGACCGCCGAGCGGACCCTCGCGGCCTATCGGCTCGCGCTGGGCTGAAGCTCGCCGTCGCGGTAGATACCGGTCCGTGACCGGTCCACCGTCCGACCGTCCCCGAGGAAGTACGTCACCGGTCCGTTCTCGACCCCGTCGACGTACATGGCTCGCCGCAGCAACGTTCCATCCCGTCGCCGAGATTCCCACTCGCCCGTCCGGCGCCCTTCCTTGTACCGACCCGAGTCCTGGGCGGCGCCGCCGGGGAAGAAGGTCCGCCACTCCCCGGTGCGGCGACCTTCCTGGAACTCCCCTTCGCCGCGTGATCCGTCCTCGTAGATCTGGGTCCATCTGCCGGTCTCGAGGCCGGCGGCGTAGCTCCCTCTGGAGATCTCCTCGCCGCGCTCGTCGCGGAAGATGAACGGGCCGTGCTTGTGCCACTCCCCGTCCTCGAAACGCTCCGTGCCCTCGGCGGTCAGGACGCCGTTGCGGCCGAACTGGCGCAGGGGTCGGGTCGCCCCCTCCTCCACCGAGCTGCCGAAGCAGCCGCAGAGCCCCCCCGTGATCAGGAGGACGAGGGGGAGCCAGCTGGTGCGGGTCAGCCTCGGGTGAACCATGGCATCAGGTGCTGGCCGGGGCAGGCCGTTTCCTTCCACGCGCGGTGGGGGCGGACGTTGAGGCGCGGGATCCCGAGCTTCTGCTGCAGCTCGAACACCAGCCGATCGAGGCTGGCGATGGCGGCGCGGGTCGGCTGGTCCTCGTCGAAGTTGCCCAGCAGACAGATCCCGACGTTGCCGACGTTGTTCCGTCCACCGGCGTGGGCGCCTTGCCAGATGAGCTCCCGGCCCTCGACCACGCGTCCGGCGGGGTCGATGAGGAAGTGGTAGCCGATGTCGCCCCAGCCCTTGCTGTCCATGTGGTCCCGCTGGATCCCGCGGGCCGTGTCGAAGGTCGCGGCCGCGGAGGTGTCCTCCGTGCGGACGACCGAGTGGTGCACGGTGATCCAGCGCCACGGCGAGCGGGAGCGGCTCAGCTCGGACCGGTTGGGCTGGCGTGCGCGCCACGCGGAGCGACGGATGAGGCCGCCCACCTGGGCCACCGCCGCAGGGCCCGACCCGGTGGGCTCGGCGCCGACGCGCTGGGCTCCGCTGCGGGCGCGGGCCCGCTGGTCGGCCGTGGCGGAAGGGTTGCTGAGGATGCGCTCGAAGCCCCCGAGGGCCTCGCGCCTCCGCAGGGCGATGTAGGACTCAGGGGTGTTGGGATCCCGGAGTTCGCTGGCGAAGGCCAGTCGGCCCTCGGCGAGCTGGAGCTCGGCCTCCACGGACCAGAACCCGCGCCGGTGGGACGGGTCGGCCATCCAGCGCTCGATCTCGGTGAGCTTGCCCCAGGAGGTGGGGAGCATGGACCAGGTGGGGGCGGGGCCCGCCGAGGCGGGGATCCGGTCGCTCCTGGCGCTGACGCCCGGGTCCTTCACCGGCGTGGCGCGGCGAGTGGGACCGCCGCAGCCTGAGAGCACGAGGATCGCCGCCGCGATGGCCCCCATCGTGCGGCCGACCCGTCGCCCCGTGAGGTCCCTGGGGACGGCCACGGGGCCCTCCACCCCTGTGACGATTCCGCGCATTGGTGCCACCATGCCCCTCTGGATAGCGGAGTGCAGGGGCTGAATTCAACGGAAGGGGGCCGAACCTCGCCGACAAATGAAAGACGTTTGGCAGACCGGGCGGATCCAGCGGTCCCTGGGTTGGACCTCGCCGGGGAGCATGCGATCCTCTCTCCCATGATCCGACGTCCTCGCACGCTGGCGCTTCCCCTGGGCCTCACGGTCCTCATCGGCGCGCTCTCCACGGCCCCCGAGGCGGCCGCCACCGTGCCCGTCGTCGCCGCGTCCGCGGCGATGCAGGACGAGGAACTCGAGGAGCTGGTGGCGGCCGAGCGCGCCGAGGCGGACCTCCTCCGCCGCCGCGGCCGACTGACGGACGCCCTCGAGATCACCGACGACCTCCTGGACGAGGACGACGAGGACCCGTTGACCCTCGCGGTCCGGGGACGGATTCGCCTCGATCGTGGCGAGCTGGCGCGCGCGGAGCGCACGGCTCTCGAGGCCATGGAGCTGGCCGAGACGGGGGAGGAGCGTCGCGTCGCCGGGCAGCTCGTGGCCGACGTGCTCCTCCGCACCGGTCGAGCCGCGGAGGTGCTCTCGACCCTCGAGGAGCTCCTCGGGGGCGAGTCGTATCTGGTTCCGGGGGAGCGCCCCGAGGACGCGTGGCTCCTGGCCTCCGTGCGCGACGAGCTCGGGGACCGCGCCGGGGCCGAGCGCATGGCCCGCAGCGGCGCGGCCACCGATCCCGAGGCCACCGACTGGCAGGGGCTCCTGGCGCGGGCGAGGTGTCAGCGGCGCATCGGGATGCTGGAGGCGGCGTCGAGGACCCTGGTGGCGGCGGATCGGGCGGCGCGCATGGGGCCGGGGGAGGAGCCCGACGTGCTCGTGGAGCTCGCCGACCTGTACTTCGAGAGCGAGCGGGAGGTCGAGGCCCCAGGGAAGCGATCGGCGGGGCGGCTCTACCGGGACGCGCTCGAGATCCACCCCACCCATGAGGGTGCCTTGCTCGGCCAGTTCACCCTGCACCGCTTCAACCGACGGCGCGTGAGCAAGTCGCCCGAGGCGATCCTCGGCGAGCTCCTGAAGGCGGTGCCCACCTCGGTCGACGGGCTCGTGGCCCGCGCCGCGTCGGACCTCGAGGACGGCAAGCTGGTGGAGGTCCGCGCGACCCTCGCCCGGCTCGATGAGCTCGCCCCCGGTCGCCGGGACGTGCGCACCCTGCACGCGGCCCTCGCCTGGGTGGAGCATGACCGGGAGCGCACCGCGGAGATCCTGGAGGAGCTCCTGGGGGGCGCGCCCCTGGATGGGCGCCCGGAGCGCGAGATCGGCGGCCACCTCTGCGAGCTCTACCGCTTCTCCGAGGCGGTGGACTTCCTGCGGGCGGCCGTGGAGCGCGACCCCGGGGACTACGAGGCCTGGACGCTCCTCGGGGAGTGCCTCGCGAACTCGGGCGACGAGAAGGGCGGGCTCGAGGCCCTGACCCGCGCCAACGAGGCGGCGCGCGGCCGCCGCGACGCCTACCGGCGGAACCTGACGCTCGTGCTCGAGCGCATGCAGCGCGCCTACGTCACCGAGTCCTATGGCTCCCTCAGCTTCGCCTGGCGCCCCGACGCCGCCGAGGTGCTGCGGACCTACCTCGTGCCCTACTACCAGGACGCGCGCGAGGAGCTGAGCCAGCGCTATGCGGTCATGCA